>CAYHTF010000024.1:0-3962 GCA_964359535.1 uncultured Candidatus Saccharibacteria bacterium
GGCGCTATTTCCCTCTGCGCCTGGGCCATCAAGGCCTTGGCTTTTTCCCGGGCGTATTCCACGGTTTTGTATTTGCGCAAAATATCAATGGCCTTTTTGGCCTCCTCAAAATCGTGAGTATGGTTATTAAGAATGCGCGCCAATTCAACTCTATCTTTGGGACTCGCTTTTTTAAGAGCGCGAATAACCATTAATGTTTTTTTGCCCTCTTTAATGTCGTTGCCAAAACTTTTGCCGAACTTGGCGCGGTCCTGGCCCTCAAGTTCAATGTCTAAAATATCGTCTTGTATTTGAAAGGCAACGCCGATTTTTTCTGAAACCTCGCTTAGTTTTTGAATTGTCTTTTCGCCCGCGCCCGCGAATATCGCGGCCAGCTTAACTGACAAGCGAACCATCGCCCCTGTTTTTTGCCGGGTCATTTCATAATATTCCTGTGCGTTTCTTGGCAAAACAAGACCGCGATGCCAGCCAATGTCTATTGCCTGGCCAACGCTTACATTAATCATCTCTTGAATATAGACCTCGTAGGCCTTTTGCCAAATCTTGGCCGAAAACTGTTGTTTTTTCAAAAAGAAAAGTTTGAGCGGCAAAAAATAAGCCAGGTTTCCAGCGTTTATGGCCACATCTAAGCCAAAAAGATGATGCAAACATTTTTTGCCTCGCCTTAACTCGGACTCGTCCTCAATATCGTCCACAATCAAAGTGCCATTATGGATTAACTCCGGTATAATCAAAAAATCTTTGGCTTTTTTGGCATTGCCGCCCAAAGCGTCAAGGACAAGCAAATACAAGAGCGGCCGCCATCTTTTTCCACCTCTATCTATAAAATCCCAAATGGGCTGGGCAACAGTTTTATTTAAAACTTCATAATTATAGCCGTCTTTTTTGCCCACCAAAAAATCCTGCAGATATTCCCGGGTTATTTTTCTGGGCAAATATTTTTGAATTGTCTCGTCGATAATCTGCCTCTTTTTGAGTAAAACTTTTTCCAGCCCGCTTTTTTCTTTCATATACTTGCATTTTACCAACTTTCTTTTTGTTTTACAAACTAATGAGCCAAAAATCGTTTCTTTTCCCGCCATTCAGCCGCCCTTTTGTAAAAAGACAATGTTTCTTGAGCGATAACCTCCCAAGAGTATTTTTTTGATTGCTCTATCCCCCATTGCCCCATCTCGCCTCGCTTTTGTTCGCTGGTGATTAAAATTTCTATTTTCTCGGCCAGCTCCTGCCAATTTTTCGGCTCAACTAAAAATTCCGCGCCCTTGCCAGTAAGCACTTCTTTGTAGCCCTCATTAGCAAAAGCAACAACTGGCTTTCCGCAAGCCATTGCCTCCAATAAAACCATACCAAAACTTTCGCCAAAAACAGCCGGGCTCACAAATATGTCGCAAGAACGATAGAATATTGGGACTAATTCTTCGCTCATCTGCCCCTCAAAAAAAACATCCGCTAATTTTCGCGCCTCAACAAATTCTTCGCATTTTTCCCTTTCCGGGCCGTCGCCGGCTATAACTAATCGCAAAAAAGAATACTTTTGCTTTAACAGCTGATAAGCGCGAAGCAGATATATCAATCCCTTTCTCTCTTCCAGTCGGCCCAGAAACAGAATCGTTAAATAGTCGGGGGCTTGCCCCCGCGCCAAAGCCTTTGGCGCGGGAAAAAAGCGCGACAAGTCAACGCCGTTGGGGATAACGGCTTTGGTCCCGGGAAAATCGCTAAAATTATCAAAAGTTGCCGTTGAAGGCGCGATAATGCCGTCTATATTTTGATTGATGATTTTTTTGAAACGGCGATAACTGCGCGGCCATAATTTAAAAAATCCCCACTTTGCCAAATTAATGTTCGCGTGAAAAGACAAAACATTCACGGCTTTGGATTTTTTTAGGATTTGAAACGAGTGCCAGCCAAAATTGTGAAAATGAATAATATCAAAATTATGCCGAGTCAAAAAACTTTCGGCTGATTTGCCGGAACAAAAAGTAAAATCTCCCTCTGAGCCATTAGAAAAGAGAGGCCGGGACCGGCCGAATAATTCTATGCCCTCTCCGTATTGTTCGGACTTATTTCTTCGGGGCGGCGCAATCAAAGAAGAATATCCCAAATCGCGAAACTCTTTATGAACAGCCAAAACATGGCGTTTAACTCCGCCCGGATTAACAAAAGTATGCAGCGGGAAAAGTCCTATTTTAAAGTTTTGGGAAATCATTGCTTAATCTTAAACACCGCTATCCTCTTGGCGGATAGCGGTGTTCTTTTGCCCTTATATCCCCTTTTTATCTTACCTCCCCAATAGTTCGTTTATTTTACTTCTGGTAGCTTGACCCACTCGGCCCGTGCCTTCGATTAAATCAAGGGGCGCTAAAATTTCCGAAGCGTATTTTTCCTGAAACCTGATAACCGCGGCTTTGGTTTTTGGACCAAACCAGCCGCTAACTACGGCCTCTGGATAAATTTCTTCGCCTTGAGCTTTTAAGAAAGCTTGCAGGTATTCAACATCATCAGATGTCTGGCCGTATTCCAAAATACCCTTAAACTGATAATCTACCGGTATTAAAACGGAAGAGGATTCAGCGGCCTGAACTTCCTGCAATATTGTTTTGAGTGTTTCAAGCGCGGACAAAATTTCGGAAATCTTAGCCGCCACTTCCACGGATGTCATTTGACTGATTGGTTTTTCAAATGTCACTAACGGCAGTGGTGTGGATACTACTGGCTTTTGCGCAACAGGCGCTTTTATTTCCGCTTGCGCTAACGGCCCGGTCTTAGCGGGAGTTTCAGTTGTTGTTTTGGTCTGTTCTTTAGTCGTGGTTTGGGTCGTGGTTCCAATAGTGTCGGTTGATGGAGGCGTGTACGCGATAGAACGGCCAGCCACCGAACCAGTATTGGGCTGGGCGCCGCCTGTCGGGGTTGAAAAACCGGACTGCAAGCCAGTATTGGCGGTCACGCGGTAATAGCTCACCACCCCTACAGGCACCGGATCGTAGTAGACATTCGTGCCGTAAACCGCAGAACCAATCAATGTCCATGAACCGACATCGCTGGGTGAACTTGAACGATAAATACTGTAGGTGAGAATATCGGTGGATGTTGTGCCGTCAATGTTAGTTGTCACGGCTGACCAGGACACCTTTACTCTGCCCGACTCGCTCACGGCCTGAACATTGACAGGTGCGGCTGGCGGCAAACCATCGTAAGAAGTATTAATCACTCCGATTTTGGAGAAGTGCTTGGTTACGCCGTTGAAAACCACCTTGGCCACATTAGACAGGGTAGCTGTCGGCACTACCGGCACATCGCTGGAATTAAGATAAGTAATGGTAGTTGGCAAGTTGCTCCAGTTCTGAACGCTGTCATCGTAAGTGCCCATTTTGACTTGTTCTATCTCGGAAATAGAATCAATGCTTTCAGCGGCCAGTTCGGCTTTGGTGAATATCTTGTCTATGAAAGCCGAGCCGTTTAATCCGGAGACCGAGCTGACACTGCCGCTGGAACCGGACATCTTATAAGCTGAAACATCTTCGGCGGTATCGCCCACCAAACTGCCAGTAGGAGTAAAGGCGGGCACATTAGATATTTCCTGCTCGTTCACATTATAGGAGCTGGAATCGCTGGCCGAAATAGTTGAGCGGGGCACATTCATTTCAAAACCAGAATCTTTGTTTTCCAGCTGGCCGCCAACCGTGCCGGTCATTCCCAATGTCTCCTGTTTTTCAATAGACAAAGTTGAAGCGGCAACAACAACGCTTATGCCCGAAATACTAGCGCCGTTCACTTGCGCGATGAGATTGCTTACCGCCTGGCTGTAACCCTCAATAATTCCAAACACCTGCCAGTCCCCGTCAATTACCTTTATGCTGAAAGAGCCAGTTGAAGAATTACAATCGCCGGTATTAGACACATAGCCGCCTCCCAATCTTTCCGCCCAAATATAGCAGCTTGTCCCGGGAGCCGCGCCGCCCAAA
>CAYHTF010000024.1:4062-6466 GCA_964359535.1 uncultured Candidatus Saccharibacteria bacterium
TGGTATTAGCGCTGGAAGCGGCCATATTCAAAAGATCTTTTGCTATACCCTGTATTTCAATATCAAAAATATAAGGCGAGGTGCTGGTAGCCACCATCAAGGTTGTCGTTCCCACATTTTCTTTGTACGCGTCATTGCTTACGCCCGCCGCGTCAGTGCCGTCAAGCTGAATGAGTACTTTGTCAACAGTGGTCGCGACACCGTCCGCGGTATAAAAGACAATATCCACGCTGGTAGTGTGCTCGGTGGCCACATCCGCGAATCCCGAGAAAGAAGTATAAATAATATCGCTGGAAGTAACGGTCAAGTTTTTCAACGGAGCTAAATTGCCGATGTCAGGCGACCAGGTTTCAATATCATACACGGTGGAACCCGGCACTTTCACTTCGTAAATTCCGCTCGTGTCTGTTGTGGCGGAAATAACATAATCAGTGCTGGTGGATACAACAGAAACATTGGCCTTGGAAACTCCTTCTCCGTCATCATAAGCCCCGTTATTATTGGCGTCCTGCCAAACTCTTTCTCTGATAGTCACATAAGTAATACTGCTTGACGGAGCGAAATTAACGGATGATTTTGACGGCGGCACAACAACCGTCACTTCAGTGAGTTTGCCGTAGCTGGCAAGATACGCTCCCACTCTCCAAGTGCCAGTGCCCGCGTAAAGCGTGTAGGTACCATTGGAGTCGGTCATTGTTTCGGCCCTGCCCGGTCCGTCGGTTCTATACGCGTAGACCGAAGCGTCGGTGGCGGTGTATTGAGAACCGGTGTCAGAATAGACCGTGCCGGAAATTGTATAGCCCGCCTGAATACTCTTGGAAATTTTTAGAATCACATCAGTGCTCAATGTGCCGTCTTTATATACTGTGCCGTCTGACTTTACTTCAACACCGATTTCGCCGGAAGGCGGCGCGCCGGGCAAAAACGCACCCACCTTATAAGCGCCTTGCTTTACTTTCAAAGTAAAACTGCCGTCTTGGTTGACATGAGTGTTGGTGCCGAACATTTCGGTTGGCGAGTAAGCGAAAACTTCCGCATTGCTCACAGAGGTCCCAACCGAATCGTACACATGACCTGAAATGGTTTTATCAGCCACCGGAATTGTAAATTGGACTGTGCCGTCGTTGGGCGTAACGCTGTTTTCGGTCCAAACCCAAGCGCCCGCTGTGCCCGAAACCGTAAGATTTTCATTCTTGGGCGGCATCCAGGTAGTGGGCATTGGCGGAGCGGCCATTCCCATCGGCCCCTTGGGCATTGCCGGGCCGATGCCGACATTAAAATTGCCGATTCCGGGCAGATAAAGCGTAGTGGTAGTGCCCGCGGAATAATCCGCCCAAAGCGTCAATGATTTTACGCGGAACCCGTTAGGCCCGCCTGCAAAAATATCAATATTGGAAGTTCCAAGTCCGCCGGCGCTCACCGCGGCAAAATTACCAACAATCTTCACGGTTAATGACGGACTAACAGCCGCGGACATTGGGGACAAGGTGAACTTTTTATAGTAATAGCAAGCGGTCGCGCTAGTGCATCCTTTAATGCCGTACATAGCTTCGCTTGGAGTATTGGCAGTAGTGGTATTATCAAGGAAAATCGACTCGGGCACTGGCGGAGTGTATTCCACGCCGTCAACCGTAACGCTGGACTCGGTCATTAACATCACATTGCCGCTGTTTAACCCGGCTATTTGAAACTCTCCGTCGGTTGAGCTGCCAAAGGCATTATTTGCCGTAGTAGTGAACAGAGGACCAAGAGAGGGCGAGCCGCCAAGAATCTGCACTGCGTTCAAGCCAGTATTGGGCGTGGTGGTGGCGTGGCCTACAATATAATACTTGCCTTTGGGCATCACAAAAAACGGCATTGAGGTATTGGATTCCAAAGTTCGGCCAGAAGAATCCTGCGTTTGAATACTAACCTTAAATCCGCCCTGAGATGGCGTGGCTGGATTAACAATTCCGTCCAGCTCCAAATGGATAAAATCAGGTCCGCTGGCATTTGTGGGCACAGCTCCTAAAGTCACTGTGACAACTTGTCCCGAAACCGTCACTCCGTCGCTATTAAGGCCGCCCGAAACAGGACTTTCAGCGGCAGTGCCCAAAACAACTTTGCCTGGCCCGGGCCCGTTAATATCATAGTGAGCGAACTGACTGTTGATGTCCGCGTTTTTGACGGCTGAAACATTGGCGTCGTCCGGAAAAGGCCCGATAACGATCTTGCCACTGGCCGGAATATTTTTCCCAACAGTAATAGGCATATCCACTATATATATAGAAGTCGCGCCCGCCACCATATTCATCGGCCGAACATTCACCGGCATCATGCCCATCATTGCCGGGTCTTTACCGCCAAAATCAGTGTTGGACATAACGCCCGCGATTGTGGGCGCGCCCATCATACCGCCGCCCGG
>CAYHTF010000025.1:0-4604 GCA_964359535.1 uncultured Candidatus Saccharibacteria bacterium
ATGCCATTGACAACCTTTTATTAAGATGATAATATATAAGTACTAGACGTGGAACGGATATTTCGTATGTCCGTTCCGTTTTTTTTCTTCCATCGTTAATCGATACTTGAGATATTCAAAATCTCTAAAATTTCCAGCCGCGCCGCCGAAATAGAATACATTAGATGTTTTATACTTATCCCTCAAATAAGTTAAAAGTTTCTGATAATCTATTTTCCACCCTAAACTTTTCTCACCGCCATAAAAAAGATTTGAAGCGTCAATAAAACCAAAAGTTTCCATATTTTCATTTTACCCTGCCTCTCCCCCGCCTGCAACCCGCCAATATCTACGAAGTTGTGGCGGGTAGCCGATGCGGGCAGGCCTACCTCGCAAGTAGAAATAAAACAGCGGTGAGCGCAAAGGCCCACCACCTAACACAATCATTTCGAAATAAAACATAGAAGCGGCTGAGGCACTTCTATGTCAACGCCCAACTCTTTAGCCAGCACCCGCAGTTTGTTCAATGTCTCTGTTGACGGCTGTTTGTCGTCCACGACTTCTAAATACGGACAATCTTTGCCGATATAATCCGTCGCATCGCTGTCGACGACTGTTATAATTAATTCTTCACATATAACCTCTTGAAATATCGACATAATCACATGCCTAATAACCGCTATTATCGTATTGTCAACACCTCTTCGACTGTATCCATATATTTTAAAGTTCATCCTCCTCACACCTCCCTTCGCAATATATCTAACACTTTATGGCCTATAATTCAAGCTTTACAGGGGAACATCCCCTATAAATCACGGTTTGGCGCGGTGAAAACGGAAAAGCCGCAGAGAGTTTATTGGCGGGATAAAGTCGGTTAGAAAGTTAAAAGCCGCGGCCCCCGCCGGCCCGATAAATCCGGCAAAAACTAAAACTAAACCAACCAAGTTAATAACTCCCCATAAAATTAAATCCTGCCTCACAATCTTCATTGTGTTTTTACCCATCTGGATAGCAACAACTATGTCGTTTAAGTTGTCGCGCATCAAGGCAATGTCCGCCGCCTCAATACTCGCGTCCGAGCCAATCACACCCATAGCAAAGCTCACATCCGCCAAAGCCAGAGAAGCCGCGTCGTTCACGCCATCGCCCAGCATAGCAACTTTATATTTTTTGTTAAGAAAGCTTTTCACAATACGAACTTTGTCTTGCGGCAAAAGATTAGCTTGAAATTCAGTAATTCCAATTTCTTTGGCCACCTCGCTGGCAACCACTTCGTTGTCGCCGGTTAATATGACCATTCTTTTAATGCCCAGCTTTTTAAGTTCTTTTATCACCAGCACAGCTCTATCCCGAAGCGAATCTGAAAGCGACAAAAAGCCGATTAAAGAATCTTTAGTTCCCAAAGCCACAAGCATCCGGCCCAACGATTTTTCCGCCTGCATTGCGAGTCGTTCTTTTTCGGAAAAAACCACGCCGTTGTTTTCCAGAAACTTTATATTCCCGACTAAATACCTTTTATGGCCCGCGATGCCTCCTATGCCAAAGCCCGGGTCTTCGTGAACTTGGCTCATACTGGCGGGTTTGATATTTTTCTGTTTGACAAAATTATAAATCGCTTTGGCCGTGGGGTGGTTTGACGATTCGGTAAGTCCGGCCAAAATACTCAAAAACTTTTCCTCGCTATATTTTTTGAAAACAAAAATCTGGTTAACTTTTGGTTTGCCCTCGGTGAGAGTTCCGGTTTTGTCAAAAATCATCAGTTTTACTTTTGGCAGACCTTCAATAAAACTCGCGCCCTTAATGATAATCCCTCTTTTGGCGGCCGTGCCAATGGTAGCCATAAAAGCCAGAGGAATGGCAATGGCCAAATCGTCCGCGCAAGTCACCAGCAAAACACTGAGAACCAAAACCAAGTTATGCGAAAAAAGATAAAGCAAAATGCCGCCAAAAAGAGTTAAAAGAATGTAAACATTGACGAATTTTTCGGTTATCGTGGAAATACGGGTTTTGCCTTTTTGCGATTCGTCGATTAGTTTGACGATTTTGGCAAAAGCGGTGTCCGCGCCCACTTTGGTTGTTCTTACCAGCAAAGAGCCGGACACATTGAGGGTTGCGCTGAAAACCTGGTCGCCCGCGATTTTGTCAACCGGCTGAAACTCACCTGTCAAAGAGGACTGGTTCACACTGGCTGTACCCTCCTCAACAACTCCATCAATCGCGATTCTCTCTCCTGCCTCAACCACAACCAAATCGCCTACTTTTACCTCGCCAACAAGTTTTTCCAAAATCCCATGGCTGTCGGTTTTAACCAAAACCTTTTCGGGCGTTAATTTCAGCAAACCCTGAAGCGCCCGGTTGGTTCTTTGATGAGTAAAATACGCGAAAAATCTGGCCGCGGCCAGCATCAAACTAATAAAAACCGCGGAATGAAACTCGCGATTCAAAAGCGCGAAAATCAAAGCGATGCTGGCCAAAAGGTCTATGGTTAATCTTCGGTGAAACAAAGCGCGGCAGGCGCTAACTAAAACCGGTAAAAGCCCAATCGTGGCTATGCCGGAAAAAATTACCGTGTTTACTCCCCCAGCTATAATATGAAAAAGATTGGCCAGTAAAACCAGAATTGAGATAAAAACAATAAAAACATCAAGCCAAAAGTAAAAAGAATGGCCGGACAAAGCGAAAGTTGAAATCTTATGATGATGTTTTCTTTTTGGCATTATTCTATTTTACCTTATCCTATTCATGCCCACAACAAAAAAGTTACGGTTTCATTGTTTGAAACCGTAACTTCAATCGGCACTCGCCCTACTCCTCCTTCAGGAGGCCGATTTTCACTAACGCCACCTTCAGGCCGGATACCATGAAGGGTTTCGCCAAAAAACAGTTGGCGCCGGTAGCCAGCGTTTCGGCCGCCATCGCCGGCCTACCACTCATACCGATGACCGGCACACTTGGCCATTGCCTTTTAACGACTTTAATGACATCTAAGCCGCTGTCATCGTCGTCTCCGAGCAGACCGATGTCGGTCATGACGGCAACAACGGAAGAGTCCTCGCTAACCGCCGAAAGACCCTCTTCGGCTGTCGCGCAAAGACACACCTCGGTACCCCGCAATAAGTCAAAGACACGGAATACCTCAGCAATCGTCTCGCGCAGTCCAGCGTTATCCTCAATGATTACAATTTTTTTAGGCACTTTATCACCTCCTTTCGAAATCACCATAACAGAAAACGGCTTGGCTGTCAAATCAAGCGGCTCAAACAAAAACAAAATCCCGATTTTTCGGGATTTTGTTTTGAAGATTGCCGCGCTTCTTAGAGCTTGTCTGGCATCACGGGCAAGCTGTCTGGAACAGAAAAATTCACAAGAGGTTCCTGCGGCTTTCGCCTTCTTTTAACAGCTACAAAAATGAAGACAAAAGCAAGAGCAATAAACAGCACAATAAGAGAAAATTCTATCATTACGATATTTTTAGCATTAGTAAGTCCATTAACGATACTCGCTAAAAATAACGGCTCTTCTGGCTCGGACTCTTCCACTGGCCGATTTTCTCCTGTCGGGACTACCTTGATAGTTGGCGGGCCTGTCGGGACAGCATTGTCAATGTTGCCAACATTGACCGCGACAGATGTTCCGGTTGCGTTTTGTTTTTGCGCGACATTATCTTTGCTTTCAACCTGGCCGACAAGTGGCGCTGGCGTCGGCGCTGATGTTGACGCTGTCATTAGGGATTGTAAAGCGTTTCGCGTAAAAGCAATTTCGTCATTCTGCTCTTGGGTCAAGGGAAACGGCCGCTGGCAATAAATTTCATTCACTCTCTTCTTAGTAGTTATGTAGACATAGCCAGTTGGCTGATTATAATCATAACCCCACGGAGACAAAACACTCGGGAAGTATCTCATCTGAAATATATTAACCGCGTCAAGAGTTGCCTGGCCAAACACGCCGTTAACCTGCAAATCCGCAAATCCCTCATTTTCTTTTAGAAATCTTTGGAGCTTAGTTACCTCAACAGGATTGTTGGGCAAATCTATTCTCAAATACTCTAAAAGATAATTGCACTCAACAGGGGCTGGCGGACCTGCCTCGCCGGCAGGCGGAACAACCGGCGGGACAACTGGCGGCTGTTTGGCAATAATTAGAGTTAATTCTTTGCCAACCGCGGGATCAGCCGAAGGGTTGTCAGAAACCGGCCTAAAATAGTAATGAATGTCCGGTTGTATGCTGGTTATGAGTAAAGAGTGGCTCAAAACCAAACCATTTTCAGTTACAGTGGTAGTGGCGTAGCCATAATTAAAATGGCCAAACACTAAACTATTAACCGAATTTGCGCCATAAACCACCCGGCTATCCGCAGAAACATTGGTTTGCCAAGTGATTAAAGCCGAATTATCGGGCTTGGCCTCCACCTTTTCGTTAAAAATATTTAACGGGGTTGAACTGGGTCCGCCGCCGCAATTTCCAACGCAAACCGCTGGCCGCGCCTTGACAATAACAGTTCTGACTTTCTGTTGAGCGGAAGCGTTTTGCGAGTCCTTGACATTATAATAGATAGAATAAGTTCCTATCGTTTGGCTGTCAACAGAGCCAGTGGCCAATATACTGCTGGTGATGTTGCCGTC
>CAYHTF010000025.1:4704-6458 GCA_964359535.1 uncultured Candidatus Saccharibacteria bacterium
GTTGCCGTCCTCAAGGTCAGTGGCTGTTGCTCCTGGGTCAGTGAAAGTAGTATTGACCACAATAGGCATTGGGTTTTGACCCAATAAATCAATGGTCGGGGGCTGATTCGTAACTGTTGCTGACACATCATCAAAAGCAATACACACTGGCCAAAGATCGTTAGAGCTTGAAATATCTGGATAAGCGGCATGCTGGGCAACAACCGAATCAATATTTTCTGCTATCAGAAAATTGGTTTGGATATTGTCTTGTACCATGGCAAAACAATTATAGCTGTCGAACAAGTCCATAGTATGAGTAGTTTCGGCCACCAAATTACTGCCATTCATTAGCAACGCCTTCCAGGTCTCGTTTGGCTGGGCAGGATTAGTCGACCTGCCCGCATAACCGTCAAAAAGATTCCATAGAGATATTATAATGTCCGGCCGGAATACTGACTGCAACAACTGGCATTTTGCTTTCCGCTAGCGCGCCATTTGACTTGATATTATGAGCTTGGTCAAACTGCACAATAATCCTGCCTGGTTTTGACTTATAAGGACAACCCCACAAACAAGCATCCCCGCACTCAGCGCTTATGTTGGGATTATACGAGGCGGAATTATAGACATTGACATCGGTGTGGCAATTTGGATCAGCCGCGTCAATCATGCCATCACCGTCGTTGTCAAGGCCATCGGAGCATTGGGTAGTTGCCGCATACGCAACCTGCCCGTTGCTGAATGTCGCGACTAAAAGCAAAAAAACTGCAAGCCCGACAACAATCAGCAACCATTTCTTTCTTTTTGCTTGCATTGTAATGGTTTTTGATTCCATTAACGCAAAATACAAAAAGCTTTATTCCATATAAACAGAATAAGCCAATTATTTTGCGGTTAATTGAACTCAAAAAATTAAAAAGAGTTTAGTTTGTTTTCGATAACAAACAGCTAACGCGCCAAAAATTGGCTATTCTGAGAAAATTAAATGAGCTGAAAAGAGCAAAAATGTGCTGAAAAAAACAAAAAAAGCTTAGCTAAGCCTTTTTAACGCAACTGAATTTTAACACCATTAAGGATAAATGGCAATCGTCGGCTTTCTCTACTATTACATCTGCGAGGAGCGGTCGCTTGTCGTAGATGTAACAGTAGCAAATTAAAACTCGCTCACGGAAAACTTCTTTTCCGAAAAGCCGATTTTCTTGCTTTCTGCCAACTTTAATTTATTCAAAGCGCCAGGAAATAATGAACGGAGAACTGTGGATATCTTTAAATGAACAAGATGGTATAATAAGTTATATGTTCAAAAATATATCCAAGAAAACAATTATTATCATCGCGGCCGTGTTAATTGCAATAGTGGCCGGTGTTTATTTTTATTGGTCTAATTTAAAGACCGCGCCCGAAGCTAACTCCATAGAAAACGCCGAAGACGCGGCGAATAAAATAATTGAAGGAGCAACCAAGGGCGTCTTGCCGTCTTTGCAGACAAATCCCATGGAAAACAAGCCGGACATCAATCCGGCGGATAAAGCCAACCCCATTAAAAATATCAAAACTAACCCATTCGATTAACACTATTAACACTATGTCCAAAACACAACATCTTATTTGCTTTATTGGCGCGATGTTTTTAATGGCTGATTCGGCTACGCTGGCCGCTACGGCCGATATTCAATATCCGGTTTCGGAACTGGGCAACTGCCAAAACGAAACCGCTTGCAAAACATACTGCGACAAGCCAGAAAACATAGAGGCCTGTCTGGTTTTTGCCG
>CAYHTF010000026.1:0-6194 GCA_964359535.1 uncultured Candidatus Saccharibacteria bacterium
CCAAGAACACGGTTTGTTCCAGGCCGTATTTTTTTATTAAACTTTCTAATTTTTTTCGCTCTCGTCCGTCCCCAATAATTACCGCCTTGAAACTCGAAACTCCCTCCCATTTGGCGGGCAGGCGGAACTCGGAACATAAAAGATGAACGGCTTCAATCAAATACTTCAGCCCCTTTGTTTTATAAAAATTTGCCACACAGCCCACAATCGTATCGTTTTTATTTTTACATTGTGGTTTTTCATTTTTCATTTTTAGTTTTTCATTCAAAATAGTTATTGCTTCATCTTTGGGCAGGAATTGCAACTGTTTTGTGTTCACGCCATTGTAGATTTTAACTATTTTTTCCGGCGGGCAGATTTTATATTTTATGGCCAGTTCGCGGTCAATTTCGCTGTTGACGATGATTTTGTCCTTAAGTCTGGTGGTGAATTTTTCCAGCCAAATAATAATTTTGTTTTGCCACCAGGGTCTCGGGTCGCGGAAAGCCCAGCCGCCAATGCGGTAAATTACTTGAAACTCGAAACTTGAAACTCGAAACTTTTTCTTGTATATAGACGCGGCGACCGAGCCCAATATGCCGGCGGTCGTGGAGCACAAAAACAAAACCTCCGGCCGTTCTTGTTTCAAAGAGTTGATGATTTCTTTTATACTCAAAATAGCGTTTAGCAATCCAGGCTGCCTTTTAAGGTATTTTAAGTTTTTAATTTTGCATTGTGGTGGTTCGGTTTCGCTCACCATCCTGAGCTTGCCGAAGGATTTTTCATTTTTCATTTTTAGTTTTTCGTTTAGTCCGCTATCTCCCTCTCCGGCCGCCACAATCACTTCGTTCCCTTGTTCCGCAAAGTATTGCGCCGCCTCAAAAACAAAGCGCTGAGCGCCGCCAAATTCCGACTGAGTGACAATAAAAAGTATTTTCATAAAACCTTGACTTTTAGCCCTATATTTGTCTATAATAAAGCATAAACTTAACTTAAACAAGATGGAAAACAGCAAAAAAGTCGGCATTATTGGCGTTGGTATGGTTGGCGGCGCCATTAGGCGCTATCTTGAAAACAACAAGAAAATCCAGCCGTTTCTCTACGACCCGGGCAAGAATCTAGGTTCTTTGGACGAAGTCAACCAGGCCGATATCATTTTTGTAAGCGTGCCCACTCCCTACAAAAAGCAGGAGCGCGGTTTTGATTTATCCTTTGTTGAAGAGGCCTTTAATAATATCAAAGGCGAGAAAGTGGTGGTTATTAAATCCACTGTAATTCCCGGCACCACTGAAATGTTTCAGCAAAAATATCCCCAGCACAAAGTTTTATTTAATCCGGAGTTTTTAACCGAGCTCACCGCCGACCAGGATATGAGTTATCCGGACAGGCAAATTATCGGCTATACCGAGAAATCATATAATGCGGCCGGTGATTTAATGCAACTTTTGCCTCTCGCGCCTTTTGAAAAAATTATGCCGGCCACCGAAGCGGAGATGGTTAAGTATTTCGGCAATACCTGGTTTTCCACCAAAGTTGTTTTTGCCAATCAGGTCTTTGACCTTTGCGACAAACTTGGCGTTGATTATACTAGGATTATGGAGGCGGCCGCGGCCGACAAAAGAATCGGCCGGAGCCATTTGGAGGTCTGGCACAAAGGATATAGGGGATATGGGGGAAAATGTTTGCCCAAGGACACCAAGGCATTTATCCAGTTTGCGGATAGCAAGGGTGTTGATTTGAAACTTCATAAGATGGTTGACGCCATCAACGAGGAATTGCTGGCCAGTCAAAATATTGAAGACCCGGAGACATTTAGCATTAGGGAATAAAACAAATGGCAAAGGTTTTGGTTACGGGCGGGGCTGGGTTTATTGGTTCCAATTTGGTGGACGCTTTAATTAACGAAGGCCACCAAGCGCGGATTATTGACAACCTGTCCACCGGCAAAAAAGAAAATCTTAATCCCAAAGCCGATTTCTTTGAAGCGGATTTGCGGGATTACGCCAAAATTAGGCCCGTATTTGAGGGCGTTGATTTTGTTTTTCACGAAGCCGCTTTGCCCCGCATACAATATTGCATAGAACAGCCAAAAGAGAGCAACGATGTTAATGTTGGCGGCGCGCTTAACGCGCTGCTGGCCAGCAAGGAGGCGGGAGTTAAAAAATTTATTTACGCCGCTTCTTCTTCGGCCTACGGCAATCAGCCGTCCCTGCCCCTGAAAGAAACAATGGCCTGCTCGCCGCTCAATCCTTACGCTTTGCAAAAATATGTGGGCGAACTTTACTGCAAGATTTTCTGGGAAATATACAAACTGCCCACTGTTTGTTTGCGCTATTTTAATGTCTATGGCCCAAGGGCTTCTCAAGAGGGAGCGTACGCTTTGGTTATCGGCGCATTTCTTTCGCAAAAAAAAGAAAGCAAGTCACTCACTATTACCGGAGATGGAGAACAGAGCCGCGATTTCACTTGGGTTTTTGATATAGTCAGGGCCAATCTTTTGGCTATGAACTCGGACAAGGTTGGCAGGGGAGAGGCGATTAACATTGGCGGGGGCAAAAACCATACCATTAACTCTTTGGCTCAGATGGTCGGCGGGGAAACAACCCATATTCCGCCTCGGCCCGGCGAGATACGCGACACCTTGGCGGATATTTCTTTGGCCAAGGAGTTGCTGGGCTGGGAGCCGCAGGTTTCGCTGGCTGAGGGCATCGGCATTTTAACGCAAAGCGATAAACTTAGATAAACTTTGATGGAAAATAAAAAAATATTAATCACTGGCGGGGCCGGTTTTATCGGCTCGCGTTTATCTGAAATCTTGGTTGAGCAGGGTGATGATGTTTTTGTGGTGGACAACTTGTCTACCGGCAGCCGGCAGAATATCGCTGGGCTGGAAAACAAAGAAAACTTTCATTTTATAGAGGACTCTGTTTTGGATGAACAATTAATGAAAGAAATAATTCTCGGCAAAGACGAAATTTATCATTTGGCCGCGGCCGTGGGAGTAAAGCAGATTTTAGACAAGCCCCTGAATTCGCTTTTAACCAATATCAAGGGCGCGGAAATAGTTCTCAGAGAAGCGGCCGAAAATAATGTGAAAGTTTTAATCACTTCAACCTCCGAGGTTTGCGGCAAAGGAGATAAAATGCCTTTCAAGGAAGACGATGACCGCACTTACGGCTCGGTGTACAACGACAGATGGGTCTACGCTTTTAGCAAGGCGGTTGATGAATTTTTGGCTTTGGCTTATTGGCGAGAAAAAAAATTGCCTGTGGTTGTTGTCCGTTTATTTAATGTTATCGGGCCTCGCCAGACCGGGGCATATGGAATGGTCGTGCCCGCTTTTATCAAACACGCGCTGGCCGGTGAGTCGATGGTGATTTTTGGCAATCAAGGCCATGGGCATGGCGAGCAAACAAGATGTTTCGCGGATATTGACGATATCGCGCCCGCCTTAATTAAGCTGATGGCTAACGAGCAAGCCCAGGGCCAAGTGACCAATTTGGGAACAGACCAGGAAATCAGCATTAATAATTTGGCCAAGGAAATTCAAGACGCGGTTGAAGAAATAACCGGCCAGCGCCCGCCCGAGCCGCAAAGGATTTCTTACGAGCAGGCCTATCCGCGGGGCTATGAAGATTTTGAGCGCAGGGTGCCGGATTTGACAAAGGCCAAATCCTTAATCGGCTATCAGCCCAAAATCAGCTTGCGGGAAAGTATCAGAAAAATTATCCAATTTCAGAAAGCGCCTAACTAGTTAAACTCTATGCCCCGTAGAGCAACCCCGTACTAATCCGCCTTCGGGCGTATAGTACGGGGCTTCGCTCCTATCGTCGCTCCGCTTTGAAAACAAACTCATTCAAAGCGAAGCCCGGTAGTGAGCCGGAGGGTCTACTACTGGGTTGTCTCACGGGGTATGCCAAAGATTTGTTTTGTTTCCGTTGATGTAGAGCCTGATTTCGGCCAGGACGGCTTTATCGGCGTTGAACACCTTACTGACACATTGGATATTTTTGACAGATATGATATTCCAGCCACTTTGTTTGTGACTGGCGAAGCGCTGGCGGCGTATAAAGAATCTTTTGAATCGCTGGCCGGCGTTCACGAGATTGCCTGCCACGGATTCAGCCACCGTTTTTGGAATGTTCTGCCCCCAGGAGAAAGAATAGCCGAAATAGAACGGTTTAAGGGCACCTATCAGGAAATGTTTGGCAAAGAGCCGAAGGGGTTTCGGGCGCCGTCTCATCTAATGGACGAAGCAGGCATGGAGATTTTGGAAGAGAATAATTTTACTTACGACAGCAGCGTGGTGCCGCATTATCCGTTTTTCAAAAAATATCGCGGTTATCAGGGGCCCGCTCCCCAAAAACCGTATTATCCTTCGTTTGAAAATATCCGCCAGCCGGGCAATATGGCTGTTTTGGAAATACCAAACACCGGCCATTTCTTGGGCATACCCTTGGCCGGCGCTTGGATTGCGAAACTGCCCCTTTTGGCGTATCAAACTTTGTTCGCGCTTTATGAGCCCCGGTTTATTTCTTTGGCCGTGCATTCGTGGAATGTTTTAGATAATCCGATTGATAAAAACTACTCGGCCTCGTTTTTGCAAAAATTAGACGGCTTGGTCGCTATGCTCAAAAAACGCGGCTACCAATTTTTAACTGGGGAGCAAATTGCCAATGACTACTCAAAACTTTTTGGAAATTAAAAATCAGTCGGAATGGCAGGCGCTTTTTAACAAAGCGCTCTTTAAGACATTTTTCCACCAGCCCGAGTGGGAAAGTTTTTTAGAAAGCCAATTCAAGTGGCTGGGGTTTAAACATTATTTGTGGCGCGATGAATTGCTTTTAAGCTTGGCCGAAGTCAGTTTTGGTCGAGGCCGGAAAAAATTTGTTTCCCACCCCTTTTGTGAATATGGCGGCCCATTGCCCTTAACAACCGGAATTGATTTTGAGCAATTCAAGCAAGATTTATTTAACGACTTTCAGGGACAAGCGATAAAAATCAGTTTCCATCCGGCTATTTCCTCCCTTTTTTCCTCTTCCCCCTCCCTTCTTTCCCCTAATCCCCCCTTTCGCCCCCTATTCCCCCTTTCGCCCCCTATTTCCCTTATTTCCCCTTCAGCGCGCCGTACCTTTTTCGTTGAAAATCTTCAACAAAAAACCGAGCGCGAACTTTGGCTCTCTTTACGCAAGACAACCCAGCAGGAAATTGAAAAAGCCCAAAAAAATAATTTGACTGTCGCTAAATGCGAGAACCAAAAAGAATTGAACGCTTTTTATCGGCTTTACCTGGCCAAGGCCCGAGAGCACAAAATACCGGCTTATCCCTGCTGTTTTTTTGAATATTTTTTCAACAGCCCTCAAGCGGAAATAATTTTAGCCAAGTCCGGCAATAAAGTAATTGCCGGAAGCGTTTTCCTTTTTTATGATAAATGCATTCATTATTTTTTGAACGCATCAAGCAGAGAAGGCGCGACTAAAAGAGCCAATCATTTAATTTTGTGGGAGCAAATGAAAAAATACTGCGGACAAGGAAAAATTTTTGACCTTGGCGGCACCAGAGTCGGCTCGCCTTTGGAAGTTTTCAAAAAGGGGTGGGGGAGCGATCCCCAGCCGATTGTTGAATTAAGCAATACGCCAGCCGGCGCCAGCCGGCGCGCGTCAAAATTAAGAATTCTTTGGGGCTTTCTGCCTCTTGGTCTGATCGAAAAACTAAGCCCCCGGTTATTGAAATACAAATTTTAAATAATTTTCAATTTTCAAGCACCAATTTTCAATCAATTTTTAATGACTTAATTTTCAAACATTTGAAATCGCAACTTTTCAAAAGTTACAAAATGTAAGCGACCGCTTACAAAATGTAACTTTTACTTTTTCAATACTTATGCCTAATTCAGAACAAAGAATATGTCAGAATTGTCAAAAGGACTTCGTAATTGAGCCCGATGATTTTGATTTCTATAACAAAATTAAGGTGCCGACGCCGTCGTTTTGCCCGGAGTGCCGGTGGACAAGAAATATGCTTTGGCGCAATGAAAGGAGTTTGTATAAGCGCCGATGCGACGCCCCGGGCCATAACGAAGAAATAATTTCTATGTTTTCACCTATGGTCCCGGCAAGGGTTTATGATATAAAGTATTGGTGGTCAGATAATTGGGACTCTCTGGCCTTTGGCAGGAATTACGATTTCTCTAAAAGTTTTTTTGAGCAGTTCAA
>CAYHTF010000027.1:0-5931 GCA_964359535.1 uncultured Candidatus Saccharibacteria bacterium
TTTGTCTCAACCAAAATTCTGTCGCCGCTCTTTAAGACGGAAATTTCCACTGGCACTCTCTCGGGCGTAAAAGTGGTTTGTCCTTTTGGCGGATTTGCCGGGTCAAACGGGAACTTTAATTGGATAATTTCAGTATCCGCGGCCAGATTTAATTTAATCTCAGTGGCGCCTTCAGCCGCTTTGATTGCCACTGATTTCTTTTCCGCGTCCACTTGCGAGATAACCCCGGACATATTCAACACCGGATTGGCGGCCTGTTCAGCCGCTTGCTGCTGCTGGGAATTTTTTTCCGCTTCTTTGGAAGACGCGGCGCCTTTCTGCGAAACAAAATAGACAACTCCCCCGCCAACCAAGACCACTGCCACTAATATGCCGATGATTTGATTTTTATTCATATTATAATAATTTATATAATTTATAACGATTATAACGATTATTCTCCGCGAACGACCTTTGTTAAATTAAAAGCAAACTCCAATACCAGTTAATTATAGCATTGCCAAAAAATAATGCTACAAAAACGCTAGCCGCCAAAAAAGGCCCGAAAGGCACTTCTGACTTCATTGTCTTTTTTTTCGCCGCAATCATCGCCAAGCCAGCCAAAGCGCCGGCCATAAAAGCAAAAAACAAAGCAACCAAGATATTAGGCCAGCCAAGCAAAAGCCCCATCAAAAACGCCAGCTTAATATCGCCTACTCCCATCCATTTACCGCGGGACATAACAACAATCAACAAGAAAAATGTCGCGGCTCCAAGACCGCTTAAAATCGTGGTGAGCAAAGCCGAACCATTGAAAATTATTTCGTAAAGACGATATAAAAAAGTTATAACAATCGCGGGATAAATTATTTTATCGGGAATAATATAATACTTAAGGTCATAAACAAAAATAACAATCAGAAAGCAACTAACAATCATTAAAAAAACGGCATTGAAAATTGCCTGCCCGCCGATGAGGCGGGAAAAATAAAAATTAAAAATTAGTAGAAATATCAACCCCGTTGATATTTCTACCGCCGGGTACTGCCACGATATTTTTCGCTTGCAATAACGGCATTTTCCGCCTAATATAAGATAACTCAAAATCGGGATAAGATCGTGCCATCGCAATCCCTGCTTACACTTTGGGCATTTAGACCGGCCCTTCAAAAAACTTGTCGGTTCTGCCAGCCGAAAAATCACGCAATTCAAAAAACTGCCGACAGCCAAACCCAATAAAAATATCAAAACATTGAGCCAAAAAAATTGCATAGTTTTACATACTTATTTTAGCAGAAAATGCTACCATAAACCCTGTGGATAAAACATACCTAAAAATAGGCAAATCGTCAGACCTTAAAACCGCCAAAGAACGGTTTATTTATCGCGTATTTGAAATTTTTCCCGGCGCCCTATCGTGGTTAACGTTGGCCCTAATGGTTATACTCTCGCGATTCCAGCCGGTTTTTGTGGCCTTTTTCATAACCTCGTTTGTTATTTACTGGTTTATCCGAACGGTTTATTTATCTTTTCATCTCCGAGCCGGTTTTAAGCAAATGAAAATTAATGAAAAAACCGACTGGCTATTAAAACTGGAAAAAAATGAGAACTGGCAAAGAATATATCATTTAATCATCCTGCCAATGTATAAAGAGCCGCTGGAAATCATACGGGAGACATTTTTGGCCCTAAAAAACAGCCAATATCCAAAAGATAAAATGATTATCGCGCTGGGATGCGAAGAAAGGGCGGACAGCCACAGCCAAGCAGTCGCCAAAGCAATAGAAAAAGAATTCGGCCGGGACTTTTTTCAAGTTTTAATCACCTTTCATCCAGCTGACTTGCCGGGTGAAATAGCCGGCAAGGGCTCCAATGAAACCTGGACTGCCAGAAAAGCCAAAGAAATCATCATTGACCCGCTTAAAATCCCTTATACAGACATTATTGTTTCTTCTTTGGACGCGGACACTAAAGTTTTCCCTCATTATTTCGGTTGTTTGTCGCATCATTACCTCACGGCCAAAAACCCAACCAAAACAAGCTTCCAGCCAATCCCGCTATTTATCAATAATATCTGGCAGACGCCGCTTATCTCGCGTATTTTCTCGTTTTCTTCCACTTTTTGGCACACAATGAATCAAGAACGGCCTGAAAAACTGATTACTTTTTCGTCTCACTCAATGAGTTTTCAAGCCCTGCTGGATGTTGATTTCAGACAAACAAACATTGTGTCTGACGATTCCCGCATCTTTTGGCAATGCTTTTTTCGCTACAACGGCGATTATCGCGTTCAGCCATTGTTTTACCCGGTCGCTATGGATGCCAATTGCGCCAAAACCACTTTCCAAACGCTAAAAAATATTTATAAACAGCAAAGACGGTGGGCTTACGGCGTATCCGATATACCCTATTTTCTCTTTGGCTTCCTTAAAAATCGCCAAATTCCATTATCCCGCAAGTTTATTTTGGGCTGGGAGCTCATTGAAGGCCATTGGTCGTGGGCAACCTCGTCAATTCTTATTTTCGCGCTTGGCTGGCTGCCTATCTGGCTTGGCGCTGGCGCTTTCCCGCAAACCGTACTTTCATATAATCTGCCTAAAATTATCAGCCAAATACTAACAATCAGTATGGCTGGCTTAATTATTTCTATTTACTTCAGTCTTATACTTTTGCCGCCCAAACCGCTTAATTATGGCCGCGCCAAATATTTTGTGTTCGCCCTAAGCTGGGTAATATTCCCTTTGATGATGATTATTTTTTCCGCTTTACCGGCTCTTGACGCTCAAACCCGTTTAATGCTGGGCAAATATATGGGCTTTTGGCCAACCGAAAAGATTCGCAAATAAACCCTTATTCCCCTATCCGATATACCCATTCTTTCCCCCCTCTTCCCCTTATTCCAAATGGACTCTCTGTCTAAACCTTTCAGCCCGCTGACAAAGCAGCGGATAATTTTTAAGAAACGGGTCGCCAGTCAGTATCTCTTTGGCCGCCTCTCTTGTTTTTTCAACTAACTTTAAGTCCGTTAGCGAGGCCATAGCCATATCCGGAATACCCCATTGCCGAACTCCAAAAAAATCGCCCGGCCCCCTGATAGTTAAATCCTTTTCCGCCAGTTTGAAGCCATCTTCGGTATTCACCAGGGCATTCAGTCGCTGGCTTGTTTTTTTGGCCGAGGAATCAGTAAATAAAAAACAAAACGACTGATGAGGGCCCCGACCCACCCGGCCCCTAAACTGGTGCAGCTGCGCCAAGCCAAATCTATCAGCTCCCTCAACCATCATCACCGAAGCGTTGGGAATATCTATGCCCACTTCAATCACCGAGGTTGAAACCAAAACATCAATTTTGCCCCGGCTGAAATCTTTCATTATTTTTTCTTTTTCTTTTACTCCAAGCTGGCCGTGCAGCATTTCCACATTCAGTTCCGGGAAAATTTCTCGCGACAATTTTTCGTATTCTTCTTTGACCGCCTTTACCTCTGCCCACGACAAAGCGCTTTTTGTTTTTCCATTTTTTTTATCTTTATCAATTCTCGGACAAATAACAAATGCCTGTCTTCCCTTTTTAATCTGCTCCCCGATGAAATCATACGCCTTTTGCCGATTAGCGGGCGCCACAATTTTTGTGATTATTTTTTTTCGCCCCTTAGGTAATTCATCCAGCAGAGAAATATCCAAGTCGCCATAAATGGTTAAAGCCAAAGTTCTGGGAATGGGCGTGGCGGTCATTGAGAGTAAATGCGGCACAATACTTTGCTGATTTTTTTGTCGCTGGCAAAGTTTAGACCGCTGTTCAACGCCAAATCTATGCTGTTCGTCCAAAACCACTAAAGCCAGATTGCCAAACTTCACTTTGTCCTGAATAAGCGCCTGTGTGCCAATAAGTATGTCTATACCCTCGCCCTTGCTTGTCATTTCCAAAAGTTTTTTTCGGGAAATTTCAATGGGCTCTCCCGGCAATTTTTTTGAAATAAACTTGTCTGTCTTGCCGGTAAGCAAGCCGACGTTCAGACCAAACGGCGCCAACAATTTTCCCAAACTTTGAAAATGCTGTTTGGCTAAAATTTCGGTTGGCGCCATAAAAGCTGTTTGGTAACCCGCTTTGGCCATATTAAGCGCGGCTATCGAGGCCACCACTGTTTTGCCAGAGCCAACATCACCCTCTAAAAGACGATTCATTGGTCGGGGTTTTTCTAAATCCTTTAATATCTGCCAGGCGGATTTTTTTTGAGCGTCGGTCAATTTAAACGGCAACATTTTCACGAATCGCTGAACGAGCGCCAGATTCATCGGCGCCGCGGCCGCCCTTTCGTTGGCAAGGAGCGACCTCTCTCGTAAAACAAATAGTGAAATAAAAAAAAGTTCTTCAAACGCGAATCGTTCTTTGGCTTTTTCCGCCTCGGGCAACGAATCAGGGAAATGGGCATTAACCAGCGCCTGGCCAATAGGCATTAAATTATGTTCTTTCAATACGGACAATGGCAGGGTTTCGGGCAACGCTCTTTGAAATTGCTTCAAAAGCGGCTTAATAATAAACCTTAACCATCTGGAAGACAGACCTTCGGTCTCTGGATAAACCGGCACAATCCGGCCGGTGTGCGTTAGGTCGGTATTTTCATCGTATATCTTTTCGTAAGCCGGGTTGGAAATATAAAAGCCGTCTTTGTCCCAGTCCGCCTTGCCGGTTAAACAAACTCTGTCGCCGTCTTTGAGAGTTTTGGTTAAATATGGCTGATTAAACCAAACAACTTTTATGGCTCCGCTCTCATCTTCAATAATCGCTTGAGTAACAAACATCTTTCTTTTCCAAGTTTTCGCTGTTTTTATTTCCAAAATTTTTCCGGCCACACAGCATTTCTCGCCCGCCTTAACCTTTGCGATGGGCGCTAATTTTGAAAAATCCTCGTACCGAGACGGCAGATGCCAAAGCAAGTCCTCCACGGTCTTGATGCCCATTCTTTTAAGTTTTTTCTGAAAAGCCGGACCAACGCCCGAAAGTTTTTCCACCGGAGTGAATAAATAATACATAAATCAATTATAGGCCATTTCCGGCTATAAAAAAACGCCCCTTGGGGCGAAACCCGCCTTTGCGAAGCAAAGGCGGAGGGTAGTGAACGATGCTACTTACTAAAATTCAGTGGCTCAAAAAAAGATTTTCTTGCTCTCCTTGTAAGATCGCATCCCCTTTTCAAAGAACCCGCCAAATATCCCTTGAAAAAAAGTATCTCGATCCGTTTCCCAAATTTTTTTGTGTTTTCTATTGCGCTTATATAATCCCCGTCGTTTGAAACAAGAATTGCCGTATCATATTGACCGAGGGCAGCGTGCGTTACCATATCAATCCCGAGTTGTGTGTCTATATTTTTTTCGTGAGGATCTTTTTTATCTCCTTGTAAATACCCATATTTCACCTCTACTTTTGGCAGTTTTCCAATGGCAGCGTAATATTTGGATGCGGTTGCGTGTTTCTTTTTACTTTCCTCGCTCTCTGCCAAAAGCCAAGGTGGTGGAGGCACGCAATAGAAATACACGCTCACCAGTTCGTTTTTCCCAGCTAATTTCTCTGCGAGTTTAAGCGGGTTATACAATTGAACCCAACTTCTATCAATGCATTTGATTGTTTTTATGTTTTTGAAAACATTACTATTGTCTATATAAACTGAAATTCGTGTCATTGTTGTATTGTTGTATAAAACAAAGGGGGCTTGGAAGCCCCTCTCGTTGCTTATCGTTGCCGAAGCAGACGATAAGGATTTCTTTATGCTTATGATAGCAACTGAGATAGGGTTGTCAAGGGGGTAAAAAATCAGTTCTGCGGTGTTTTCTGGACGAAGTTCGAACTTCCGCATTGCCGACCGCACATTGGCGTGCGATTTCAAAAATGCCTTCAAAATTGCGGAAAAATACCATGCCGAGGCGCTTTGCGCCGAGGCAACATCTTTCAATTTCG
>CAYHTF010000028.1:0-3137 GCA_964359535.1 uncultured Candidatus Saccharibacteria bacterium
ACCTGGCCGCTAAAAATCCGCACGCAAGCGATAACGCCCTGATAGTTGTCGTAAAAAGAATCAAAAACCAAGGCCTCAAGCTCTGTCCGGCCGCCGGTTTTTGGCGCTGGCGCTTCTTTAATCAACCGCTCTAAAATTTTCTCCACATTCAAACCGGTTTTGGCTGAAACCGCCAAAATCTCATCTTTACCAACGCCAGTCAAGCTGGCTACTTCCTGTTTAACTCTTTCTATTTGCTCGGGGTCGTAGCAGGCGTCTATTTTATTGAGCACTGGAATAATTTTAAGCCCCCGACTTTTGGCCAGCTGGAAATTGGCCAAAGTTTGCGCCTGCACTCCGCAATTAACATCAACCAATAAAATAACGGCCTCAACCGCGCTTAAAGATCGTTCCACTTCGTACGCGAAATCCATATGCCCGGGCGTATCAATCAGATTAAGCTGGTATTTTTTGCCCTCAAATTCATATTCCATAAAACAGGGCTGCATTTTAATGGTGATGCCCCGCTCCCGCTCCAAATCCATTTGGTCCAAAAACTGCTCTCTCATTTCTTCTTTTCTTAAAGTATGAGTCAATTCCAAAAAACGGTCAGCTAAAGTTGACTTGCCGTGGTCTATGTGAGCTATAATAGAAAAATTGCGTATCATATTATTCTTGGCACTTGATTATCGCTTTTCACAATTGTATTATATTATAAACGCTAAATAAAGGGGAAAGGTCGGCAAAGACATATTAAAATTTCATATCAGATAAAATGGCAAGGATAACCAAAGAAAATCTCATTGAGGTTTTAGCCAAAAAAGCGTGCTGCTCCAAAAAAGAAGCGGTTGATTGTTTAAATACCGTTATCAATGAAATCACCGGCTCGCTGAAAAAGGGCAACGATGTTGTTCTCACGGGCTTTGGCACATTCACAGTTTCAAAAAGAAAAGCCCGAGCGGGCCGAAATCCAAAAACCGGAGCGGCGATTAAAATTCCGGCAATGAGCGTGCCCAGATTCAAGGCTGGCAAAGCGCTGAAAGACGCGGTGAGATAGAACTCAAAAACTTTTTTGCAAAAAAATTAAACGCTCCGCCAATAGCGGAGCGTTTAATTTTCGTTGCGTAACGAAATTCGCAACGCAAGAGCGCCATAAAGGCGCTCACGCGTTATTTCTTCTTCTTCTTTGCTTTTTTTGCAGCCATCTGTGTGTACAGTTCTGTAAATCTTACGACTCACTGAACCGTATCTTATGAGGGATAAAAAGGAGACTAATCTTTTTTTCAACCCTCTTTATATTAAGAATAAATCACCATACACTTTTGTCAACCTGTGAATAACTCAAAAAAAAATTAAAAAAGAAAAATTATTTCTTTTTCAATAAATTTGTTTTTCCTGAAAACTTTCTATAATTTTTAAGCTGGGCGCGTAAATCGGACTGGGTAGATTGTCCAAAGAAAACCACTGCCACTCCACAATTTCGTCCGGTTCCATTACTTTTGCCTCGCCCTCAATCTCGTGGCAAAGAAAACCAATAGTGATAAAATGGACGTCGGGAATTATCTCGTCTTTAATGCTAATAATCTCCAGCATTTCCGACTGAATCTTAAGCCCGGTTTCTTCTTCTGTTTCCCGGCAAGCCGCGCTGTCCAGTCGCTCGCCAAAATCAACCTTGCCGCCGGGCATTGTCCAAGTTGCCTCGCCGTGAAGTTCGCTGTCCGCCTTTTCCGGATCTTCGTGCCGCCGGCCAAGCAAAACTTTATCGCCCCGCATAATCATCACCCCGACGCCAACTCTTGGTTTTTTGTTTTGGTCATTCATATTTTTTATTATAAATTATTTTTATTTAAAAAAATAGCGCGGGGTGGCTCAAATGTTTGTCTTTGAGCGCCCGCGTTTGAAGATATCGCCTCGCTTTCTACTTTTGTTTTTCGGCCAATGATTTGGCCTCGACCAATAGGTCGTTATAAATTTGATATGCCGAAACATCCGCCGGCTTGTCTAAGTTGAACTCAAAGACAAGCTGTTTTGTCCCCTCATTGAGGACAAAAATATCGTCCCCTTTTTTGACAACAACGATAAATAAAACTTCTTCGTTGTTGGCCAAAATCCGGTCATACTCCGCCGCGACCGCGTTTTTGGGCAAATGATTTTTTGGCCACACATAGTGTTGCGCGACATAAATACAAATACCCAATAAAGCAAGAACACATATAACGAGAAGGCATGGCAATCCCCATTTTTTCATTTTTCTTTTCCTCCTATGAATATAACAAAACTACTATCTTGCCATATTATCTCATCGCAGGCCGCCAGTCAACTCTTTGATTCTTGTTGCCTCCCCTTCCACTACTTCGCCGCTGTAATCGCCGTGGTGAGCGGTGGCGCCCTCGTACACGGTTTTGCGCTGGTCCAAATGCAAATCAACGCTAATTTCTTTGGTTTCCGCGTTATATTTCAAATAAATATGAAATCTAGGATATGCTCCGCCCCGCAAAGAACGAGTGAACGCGTATTTTTCTCCGCCGTCAACAAAACCAATAAAACGGTAGCCGGCTGGCCGGAGAATATTTTCAACTCGCTCGTTGGAATTATTAATAATTGAAAACCGCATAGTCAAGCAAAATTAAATCTGAATTTTGGAAAAAAGATAAGCGCCGATAGCCATCAAAAGAACCGTGATACCGGCCAAAATAGCAAAATCGTCCACTAAACCGAAATCCCCCGGGCCCCGTATCTTTTAACCAAAGGCGTGCCCGCTTCAATAATAATCCGTTCATCGGCTGGCAATAAAAAAACCATCTCTTTGACTTCATCTAAAGAGCGATTAAAAGCGATCTGCAGGTATTTTGTGTTTTTGCTAAGCATTATTGAATCTCAAGAACTTCGTATTCGGTTTCGCCTTTTGGGGTCTTGACTTGCGCTTTATCGCCTTTGGTTTTACCCAAAAGCGCTTGGCCCAAAGGCGATTTGTGAGAGATTTTTCCAGCCATAATATCCGCCTCCTCCGGCCCCACGAGCTGAAACTTTTCTTTGTCTTTGCCTGAAATAACCAAAACGACAGAGCCAAGCCGCGCCACCCCGTCATTATTATTTTTGAGCACAACGGCATCGGCGACAATCGCCCGCAACTCAGAAATCTTGCCTTCCAAAAAACC
>CAYHTF010000028.1:3237-5702 GCA_964359535.1 uncultured Candidatus Saccharibacteria bacterium
TCCACTTCAAAAATAAGGGTGGCGTTTGGCGGTATGGCCCCGGGCCTGCCTACTGATCCATACGCTAAATCGCCGGGAACAGTCAACTTTCTTTTCTCCCCTATTTTCATTCCCAAAACGCCCAAGTCCCAGCCCTTGATTACCCTGCCTTCTCCTAAGACAAAGACAAAGGCCTCTCCCCTATCTATACTGGAATCAAACTTTGCGCCATCTTCAAAAGTGCCCACATAATGTACCGCGATTGTATCGTTATTTTTCGCTTCCTGTCCAGCGCCCTCTTTTAATACTTCTACGATAAACCCGTTTTCATTTTTGATTATATTATTTGCTGGCATATTGTTTTTATTTAATTCGTCTGTTGTCGTATTGTTATTTGTCTCCTGCTCGCAGGGCTCCTCCCAAACCCTCAAACATTTTTGCTTGGCTTCGCACCAGCTATAACCGGCCGCTACAAGACAGCCGTGTTCGTCTGTTTGGCCGCCAATAAGCTCCTGTTCGTTCGCGGGCTGTTTTGGCCCGGCAAATTGCCAAATCAGAAACCCGACGACTAAAGCGACAAACGCTCCCGCGAAAACAAAATATATTTTTTTCATATTTATATAATTTTGGCTCCTTAATTATTTTATCCACACTCAAACAGATTGACAAGACATCTTAATTTGATAATATAAGAATGTAAGCTTTGGCTTACCCGATTTTGATCGAAATCCGCCGCAAGGCGGATTTTTGATTTAAAAACGCCGTTCTCTGTTTAATCTGTATTCAAAATCTTCCGCGTATAAAATATCTTTGACAAAACCTTCTCGCAACCCATCGTAAATTTCTCTGCCAACATGCCCCCTGGCTCCGAAAATAAAACATTCTTTATTGTATTCACTTTTTAAATATCTAATCGCGTACATCAAGTCGCCATCGCCTGAAAACAAAATAATTGTATCGTAATTATCTCGTTCTTTTATTAAATCCACTGCCATTTCAACATCCAAATCGCATTTCTTGTCAAACCCGTACTTGTTGGCAGAATTGTAAATATACTTCACTCTTTTTGTCATCACCTCAAAGCGGTTCATTCGCGCCTTCTCTAAAATGGCCCTACACCACTCAGAAAGAATTTCCGACTTGTCTTTTGGGCCATAATCAGAACCATAATAAAACCTCCGTAAAAACTGGCTGCCCTTTGAAAAACTTTTAACTATCTGAGCCAATTCCTTGATACCCACTTTCCATCGCAAACTTTCCTTCCATTTATCTACATTGCCATAATCAACCACAACAATAACACGGCCGCTTTTACCATCAAAAGATTCCAGTAATTTTTTTATACCGAACTGGTCCATAATTCTTTTAAATATTCTATTTCTTTTTTAAGCAACGCCAGCTCCTCGTTCGCGGAAACCGCCGCCTCTAAAACCATAGGCATTGCCGCGCTATTGAGCGACAAAAGTAATTCTCTTATTTCTTGGTTATCATACTTATGCAAAAAATCGTGCGTCTCTGATTCTTTATTCATAATTGAAATATGAATTTCAGATAACCGACTATTGAACTGTTTCATATATTCACGCACCTCCTCGGCTGAAAACGACAGCGCGTGCGCAAAATCAAAAACAAACCCGAATCCTCTGTCTTTTCCAAGCGCCAGCCGGACATTTTCCACGCTATGTTCTTTCTTTCGCCAGTCGCCGTTTTCAAGCGAAACCGCGCAACCGACTTTTAATAATGCGGTAATGGGTCCGTAGTCCTCAATCTGTTCTTGATGAAAAACAATATTTCTGGCGTTTATTTGCTCGTACAGCTCAACCATCTTTGCCAAAACCTGCTCGCTTATTTGATTTTGGCCATATACTATCTCCCGCCAAGGCGCGTGTATGGAGTTAAACTCCAGTCCTCGCAAATACTCCAAACTCGCCTCGCTGATTTGAAAATTCAGCAGATGCTCTCGCGGGTGAGAAAAAGAAAGCTCAACACCTGCGAGCGACAAAGGCCGCAATATGTCAATTAAGACATTGCGGTCTTCGGAAAGCTGATAAACACAGCCGGTTGAAATACAAATAGGATTTTGCATAGTTTCGTATGGCGCTATTGTAGCAAAAAAAACAAGCCCGTAAAAGGGCTTGCTGTTCCCCCGCTGAGCGGGGACTGATTCTTAAGGTCTTAGATGCGGCTAACATTAGTCGCATTGGGTCCCTTGGGAGAATCGGCTTTTTCAAAAGACACTCTATCTCCTTTTTGCAGCTCTTCAAAGCTTACGCCTTGAATCTCATTGCGGTGAAAAAAGAGGTCTTTCTCTTCGCCGTCAACGGCGATGAAACCGAATCCTTTATCAGTGAGGGTTTTGATTGTTCCTTCCATTTTCGTAGAAAACTTGCTTAGTTAATATTTTAAGGATTGAACCTAAAGTTTAGCCGCCAAAGAAACTCGACTCACTTTTCCTTAACAGCCATCTTACATTTACAATGTTAGCA
>CAYHTF010000029.1:0-5033 GCA_964359535.1 uncultured Candidatus Saccharibacteria bacterium
ATTTGCTTTTGGCCGTTAAAAAATGTTTTGCTTCCGGTTTCAACGACCGGGCTATTGTTTATCGCCGCGAAAAAGGATTCTCGCAAACCGCCTCGGCGCTTTCCGTGGGCGTTCAAAAAATGGTCAGGTCTGATTTGGCGTCATCGGGAATTATTTTCACACTGGACTCGGAAAGCGGTTTTAGGGATGTTGTTTTAATCAACTCTATTTGGGGAGTCGGCGAGCTGATTGTTAAAGGCAGGATAACCGCGGACCAGTTTTATGTTTTTAAGCCCGCCTTAAAACAGGGTTATAAATCTATCATTATTAAAAATCTTGGCCGCAAAAATAAAAAGTATGTTTTCAGCAAAAGCGGCGGCTTAAAAGAAGAGCCGGTTTTGCCGGCCAATCAGCTGAAGTTTTCTTTAACGGACGAGGAAATTTTAAAGCTGGCCAAATGGGCGGTGATTATTGAGGAACATTATAAATGTCCGCAGGATATTGAATGGGCCAAAGACGGCAAAACCGGAGGACTCTTTATTGTTCAGTCCCGTCCCGAAACCGTACAATCAACGAAAGGGAAAATGGTTTACGAGGAATATCAGTTAAAAACCAGCCAAAAACCGATCATTGAGGGAATTGCCGTTGGCGATAAAATCGGTTCGGGCCGGGCGCGAGTTATTTCGGACATTAAAAAGATTAGCGATTTCAAAAAAGGAGATGTTCTGGTGGCCAAGATGACCGACCCGGATTGGATGATGGTAATGAGATTGGCTTCGGCCATTATTACAGACGAGGGTTCGCGGATTTGCCACGCCGCTATTGTTTCCCGAGAGCTTGGCATTCCCTGCGTTGTGGGCGCCCGAGTTGCCACCAAAAAAATTAAAAACGGCCGGATGGTCACTGTTGATTGCACTCAGGGTTCGCAAGGAAGAATTTATGACGGCCAAGTTGATTTTAAGGTTATAAAACACAACTTAACGCGTTTGCCTAAATTGAAAACGAAAATTATGCTCAATATCGGGGCGCCGGATATTGCTTTCAAAACATCATTTCTGCCCAACGACGGGGTGGGGCTGGCTCGGATAGAATTTATTTTGGCGGATAAAATTCGCGTCCATCCGCTTGCTTTGTATCATTACAACCGGCTTAAAGCCGCGGCCGAGAACACAAAGCTCATAAAAGAAATTGACGAGATAACAGTGGAGCATAAAGATAAAAAAGAGTTTTTTGTCAAAGAGCTGGCCGAGGGTATTGCTCAAATTGCCGCGGCTTTTTATCCCAAAGAAGTTATTGTCAGGTTTTCGGATTTCAAAACAAACGAATACCGCAACCTGCTGGCTGGCGAGCTTTTTGAGGGCGAGGAATCAAACCCGATGCTGGGCTTTCGTGGAGCGAGCCGGTATTTAGACAAAGAGTTTCAGCCCGCTTTCTTGATGGAATGCCAGGCCATAAAAAGAGTCAGGGATGTCTTTGGCCTGAAAAATGTTTCAGTGATGGTGCCTTTCTGCCGCACCTTGGAAGAAGGTAGGGGAGTGATGGGCTTAATAAACGCGGCCGGTTTGAAGCGCGGCCCAAAGCCAGTCAAAGTTTTCGTAATGTGCGAAATTCCATCCAATGTTATTTTGGCCGATGAGTTTTTGAAGATTTTTGACGGTATGAGCATCGGCAGTAATGATTTGAGCCAGCTCATTCTTGGCGTTGACCGCGACAACAGCCGCATCGCTCTGGGTCGGGACGAAAGAAACCCGGCGGTCAAAGAAATGCTCAAGCAAGTTATATCTGTTTGTCGAGCCAAGAAAAAATATTGCGGCATTTGCGGCCAGGCGCCGTCTGATTTTCCGGATTTTGCCCAGTTTTTAGTCAAGCAAGGCATTGAAAGTATTTCATTAAATCCGGACTCGGTGATTAAAACTATTTTAGCCCTTGCCCGGCACCAAATCCCAGTGACATCTCGCGTTAATGGAAGAATAAAAGGCGAAGCCGCCTAACGGCTCCGTTCGTGAAAGGACATAAACCTGATTAAGGATTGGTGCGGGGCTTGCCAAAAACAAAAAATAGTCGTAAAATTATAAATTATAAATTATAAATCATAAAATTATGAAAATTACATTATCGGTTATCAAAGCGGACATCGGCAGTATTGGCGGCCATATTCGGCCCAGCCAAAAATTAGTGGAGAGCGTTGAGAAATACATCAGAGACAACGGCAAGAAAGCGCTGATAGATCATTATATTGGCTATACCGGCGACGATATTGCCATTATCAGCACACACACCAAAGGAGTGCTTGACTCGGAAGTGCATAAACTCTGCTGGGACGCTTTAGAAGATGGAACCAAAGTGGCCAAGAGTCAAGGGCTTTATGGCGCGGGACAGGACTTGCTCAAAGACAGCTTTTCGGGCAATGTCAAAGGTATGGGCCCGGCCGTGGCGGAAATGGAATTTGAAGAAAGGCCCGGCGAACCGTTTTTATTTTTCGCGGCCGACAAGACCGACCCGGGCGCTTACAACCTGCCTTTGTATTTGAGTTTTATTGACCCGATGCATACCGCCGGATTTTTACTGTCCAACGAAATGAAAAAGGGTTTTAAGTTTGTCATTATGGATGTGAATTATGTTGAGGCCGACAGGGTGATTGAACTAAACGCGCCGGAAGAAATGTACGAGATTGCCGCTCTTTTGCGCGACCCGGAACGATTTGTGGTGGAAAGTATTTTCGCTCGCTCTTCCGGAGAAAAAGCCGCTTCGGTTAGCACTACTCGCTTGCACAATATCGCGGGCAAATATGTGGGCAAAGACGACCCGGTAATGTTGATTAGAACACAAAAGGACTTTCCGGCTACTGGCGAGATTCTTTCGCCTTACACTATTGGCGCTTATGTGGCTGGCTTTATGCGCGGTTCTCACAACGGGCCTTTAATGCCCGTTAAAATGAATTCGCCGATTTCTTTTTTTGACGGCCCGCCGATTGTGAGTTGTTTGGCATTTTGCGTCAAGGACGGCAAATTAACCGAACCAGCCGATGCTTTTGACCACCCGTATTGGGATTATGTTAGAACCAATGTTTCCAGAAAAGCCGAAGAGTTAAGACGACAGGGATTTTTCGGGTCAGCTATGCTGCCCTACACCGAGCTGGAATACGGCGGTATTGTGGAAATAATGGAGGGACTGGAAAAAAGGTTTATCGTTCGCGAAAAATAAAACCATCCAAGACATTATGAAAATCATTATTGATAAAAATAAGTGTATTGGCTGTGGCACTTGCCAGGCCATATGTGGCGACTTTTTTGAGCTGGGCGACGACAGCAAAGCTCATCTTAAAATCGCGCCGGTAAAAGACGAGGGCGGCAAAGAGGAAGCGGAAGCGCTGGAAGTTGGCTGCGCCCAACCCGCGGCCGACAGCTGTCCGACAGAAAGTATTGCTGTTGAAAAGTAAAATTATGATTTCTATTTCCGCTAAAATTCGCGAAGTTTTCGGCAAGAAGGTGAAAGACCTGAGAGAACAGGGGATTTTGCCCGCTATTTTGTATGGCCAGAAAGCCAAAGAAACGGCCCTGTCTTTGGAATTGAAAGAGTTTAAGAAAGTTTTCCAATCGGCCGGGGAAAGTTCTTTGATTACTCTTGATATAGAAGGGCGCAAAGAGAAAAATATGGTGATGATTCATGCCGTTGCTTTTGACCCCCTTACCGGAGAACCAATCCATGCTGATTTTTATCAGCCCGATTTGACGGAAAAAATAGAAGTTAAAGTGCCTTTGATTTTTGAAGGCGAGTCCTTGGCCATCAAAGAGCTGGGCGGCACTTTGGTGAAAAACATTCACGAGCTTGAAGTGAAGGCCCTGCCGCAAAACTTGCCGCACGCGATAATCGTTGATGTGAGCGTTTTGAATACTTTTGAAGACCGCGTTTTGGTCAAGGATTTGGTTGTGTCCGATGGCGTTGAGATTCTAAAAGATCCGGAGGAAGTTGTGGTTATGGTAGATGAACCGCAAAAAGCGGAAGAGGAGATAGAAAAGCCAATTGAAGATAAAGTGGCGGAAATAAAGAAAGCGGGCGAGAAAGAAGAAGAAAAGGAAGAAGGGTAATTAGAAATTGGTTTTTAGAAATTGGAAGTTGGTTATGGAAAATGGAAAATAGAAATTGGAAATTATTTAGTCGTCTATTTTCCGTTTTCTAATTTCTATTACCATTTTCTAATTTCCAATAACTATTTTCCAATTTCACGAAATGAGATATGATTTCAATGTCCTTAAAGAAAATCCTATTGTTGCTCGTTGGAGCAACTTTAATTTTGCCTAATTTTTTTGTTTTTGCCCAGGAAGAGGAGGCGCCGGTTGACGCGGCGGTTTCCGAGCAAGACGCCCTGAACGCTCAATTACAGAGTCAAGTTGAAGAACGGCAAGCGCTTGAAGAGGAGCTGGCAAAACTGGAAAAAGAAATAGCCGGCTATGAAAGCGACATCAGTAAAACGCAGACCGAAAAAAAGACCCTGCAAAACAAGATTTACACTCTGCAAAATCAAATCAAGAAACTAAACCTGCAAATCCAGCAGAGCAATGCTCTTATCAAAGATGTTGGCTTGCAGATTGTGGACACCACCGCCTCTATCGGCAATACTACTTTAAAAATAGAGGACTCACGAATAAAATTAGTTGAAATTTTGCGCCTGATTTATGAGGAAGACCAGAAGGGCCTGATTGAAATTTTATTCACCCAGGACACGCTCTCTTCTTTTTTTGATAATTTAACGGCGCTGGAGGCCTTGCTTTCCCGCAACCAGGAACTGCTGGAAAATATCAAGGAATTAAAAGTGTCTTTGGGAACTCAGAAAGATTCGTTGGACAAAGAAAAAGGCGACTTGGAGCGGTTGCGCCAAATCCAGCTTTTACAAAAACAGCAAAGCCAGTCCACCACCCAAGAGCAGCAAACTCTTTTGGAAAAAACCAAAGGCAAGGAATCAGAGTATCAAAAACTTTTAACGCAAAGTAAGGAAAAGGCGGCGCAGATTCGCTCTCGTATCTTTGAATTAATCGGCGTGGCCAAAGCGCCAA
>CAYHTF010000030.1:0-4859 GCA_964359535.1 uncultured Candidatus Saccharibacteria bacterium
GTCTTGAAGTTAAAGCCGTCGCTCGCGCCCTATAAAGTCGCTGTGTTTCCGCTTTTGGCTAATAAGCCCGAGCTGGTTAGCAAAGCCCGCGAGATTTTTGAAATGTTGAAAAACGATTTTACAGTTGACTGGGACGAGAGAGGCAATATCGGTAAACGCTATTACTCGCAGGACGAAATTGGCACGCCGTTTTGTATAACTTGCGACTTTGACACTCTTAAAGACGACACCGCGACTCTGCGCGACCGAGACACAATGAAGCAGGAGAGGGTAGCCATTAAAGAATTAGCGGCGATTATAAAGGCAAAAATAGTTTGACAAATATGCTCAAAAAAATAACGCTTTCCAACGGATTGAGGGTGCTCACTATTCCGCAGAAAACAGCCGAGGCGGTTACGGTTTTGATATTGGTCAAGACCGGCTCAAAATACGAAACCAAAGAGAAAAATGGTATTTCTCATTTCTTGGAGCACCTCTTTTTTAAGGGCACCAAAGCCAGGCCCTCGCCCATTGAAGTGGCCGAAACGCTTGACCAAGTGGGCGGTATTTTTAACGCTTTTACTTCCGAGGAATATACCGGTTATTACGCCAAAGTGGCTGCCAGTCAGTTTGGTTTGGCTTTGGATTGGGTTTCGGATATTTATCTTAATTCGCTTTTGAAGCCGCAGGATGTGGCCCGCGAGAAAGGCGTGATTATTGAGGAAATCAATATGAGGTTCGACCACCCCAGCGATTATGTGCAGATTCTTTGGAGCGAACTTTTATACGGCGACCAGCCGGCCGGCTGGCATATTGCCGGCACCAAAGAGAGTGTTTCGGCTATTACGCAGAAGGACTTGCTGGATTATCGCAGAACTCAATATGTGGCCAACGACACTTTGGTTTGTGTGGCCGGCGGGGTGTCGGCCAGCTCTGCCGTTGAAGCGGTTAAGCGGCATTTCAGCCGCCTTGCTTCCGGCCAAAGCCAAGACAAGCCCAAGGTGGTGGAAAATCAGCTGGCTCCGGCCTGCCTTGTGCGCCAAAAAGACACAGACCAAACCCATCTTTGTTTTGGCGCTCGGAGCTATAATATGTTTCATCGCCAAAGATACGCTCAAGATATTTTGGCCGCGATTTTGGGCGGGATGATGAGCTCTCGTTTATTTATTGAAGTGCGGGAAAAATTGGGCGTGGCTTATTATATTTCCACCCATATCGACGAGGACACCGACACAGGCTGTTTAGTCACACAGGCGGGCGTGGACAATAAAAATGTTTTCAAAGTCGTTTCCACTATTTTAAAAGAGTACAAAAAAATAGCGCGGGTGAAAGTTTCGCCATCCGAGTTAAAAAAGGCCAAAGAGTGTTTGAAAGGACGAACCGCTTTACTTTTGGAATCCTCGGACGCTCAGGCCTATTTTTACGGCATTCAGGAATTGTTAAGAAAAGAGATTTTAACGACCGAGCAGATTTATGATAAAATTGATAAGGTAAGCGCGGGCGATATTCAAAAAGCGGCGGCTGATATTTTTCAGCCGCAAAATCTTAATTTGGCCTTGGTTGGGCCATTTGAAGATAAAAAGCCGTTTGAGCAATTATTGCGACCATAACCTATGAACAATGAACGGATTTTAGATATTTCCTGGCCCACGATTTTCCGCCTTTCCGTGGCGATAGTTTGTTTTTTTCTGCTTTTTTTAGTGCGCGACATTTTAATGTCGCTGATTTTCGCTTTGATTATTTCCATTTTATTTAATCCGGCGATTGATTTTCTTAGCCGCCGGCGCATACCCCGGCCCTTGGCCGTGGTCTTTATCTATTTGGGCGTGTTTGGCTTGATTAGTTTAGCCATTTACGCCATTGTGCCGCTCTTTGTCAGCGAAATCGGCCAGTTTGTTGATTTATTGCCCCAGTACATTGAAAGAATGTCGCCAACTTTACAAAGCCTGGGCATTGAGGCGTTTAATGATGTGAATAGTTTGGCAGAGGCTTTCGGCCAAAACCTGCAAAGCGCGGTCAAAAATATATTCAGCGCGCTTTCGGTTATTTTTGGCAGTATTTTTTCCACTTTTTTTGTGGTGATGGTTGCCGCTTTTCTCTCGGCTGAAGAAAATATCGTGGAAAAAACAATCGCGCTTTTTACGCCCAAAAGGCACGAGGCCTACGCGGCTAATCTTTGGAAAAGATGCCAGGCCAAAGTAAGCGGCTGGTTTTTGTCCCGTGTTTTGGCCTCGCTCTTCGTAGGAGTGCTCTCGTATATCGCTTTCTTGCTCTTTAATGTCAAATACGCTTTTTCTCTCGGTCTTTTGGCCGGGCTTTTGAATTTCGTGCCCATAATCGGCTCGCTTTTCGTGGCCGTTCTTATTTTCTTGATTGTAAGCTTAGACTCTCTTTTGCGGGCGGTTTTCGTTTTGGTCGTGTTCGGCTTGATTCAGCAGATTGAAAGCAGTGTGCTGGTGCCGCTTTTGAGCCGCAAGTTTATGGGTATGCCGCCGGTTTTGGTGCTTGCCTCTTTGGTTATTGGCGCTAAACTTTGGGGATTTTTGGGAGCGATTTTGGCTATTCCTTTGGCCGGTATTCTTTTTGAATTCCTGCGCGATTTTCTGAAAAAACAGAAGGAAGAAACCGTTGTATTGTGAATATGACCACTCTCTACATCGTCGCCACGCCCATAGGTAATTTGGAAGACATATCCAATAGAGCCCTCCGCATTTTGTCGGAGGTTGATTTAATTTTGTGCGAAGATACCCGCACAACGCGGAAATTATTGGAGCGTTACAAAATCGCCACGCCGACTTTGGCCTATCACCAGCACAGTAAGCTGTCTAAAATTGACTATATTATCGGCCTTTTGGAGCAAGGTAAAAATTTGGCTTTGGTTTCGGACGCTGGCACACCGGGCATATCAGACCCGGGTAATAAACTTATTGCCGAGGCCAATAAGTTTATTACCCTGAGCCGAGGCGAAGGGCAACAAATCGCCATCGTACCCATTCCCGGACCTTCGGCCATAACGGTCATCGCCAGTATTTGCGGATTTCCAATGGATAGATTTGTGTTTTTGGGCTTTCCGCCGGTCAAGAAAAAACGCCAGAAGTTCTTTGAAGAGGTCTTGGATTCAAAATACCCGGTCATTTTCTACGAGTCGCCTTATCGCATTTTGAAAACCTTGGCAGATTTACGGGGGACACTCCCCCCGCAAAGCGAGGGGGGAATGTCCCCCTGTGATATGTCGGTTGTCGTTGGCAGAGAATTGACAAAAAAGTTTGAGACGATTTGCCGCGGCTCAATAGAGCAAGTCATCGAGCAAATAAAAAAAGACGCCCCGAATGGAAAACCAAGGGGCGAGTTCGCAGTGGCGCTTAATACTAAAGAAAGGTAAAATCTGGCAAAACAAGGTTTTTGTGTTAGAATTAAAAAACATTTTAATTCATATGCAAAAACCGTTTTTTATTTCAACCGCCATAGATTATGTGAACGCGTCGCCACATTTGGGGCATGCTTTGGAAAAAGTCCAGGCCGACGCGATTGCCAGATATAACCGTCTTTTGAACGCGGATGTTTTCTTTTTGACCGGCAGTGACGAAAATAGCTTAAAAAATGTTAGGGCCGCGGAAAAACAAGGGATTTCCGTCCAAGAGTTTGTTGATAGAAATACTCAAAAATTCAAGGACTTGAGAGACCTTTTGAATTTAGGACTTGACGATTTTATCAGAACTACCGAGTCAAGGCACATCAAAGGCGTTCAAAAACTTTGGCAGGAATGTGATAAAAGGGGCGACATTTATCAAGACATTTACGAGGGGCTTTATTGCGTTGGTTGTGAGGCGTATCTAACTGGCGATGATTTGGAAAACGGGCTTTGTCCGGAACACAAAACCGCTCCAGAACAAATTAAAGAAAAAAATTGGTTTTTTCGGCTTTCCAAGTATCAAGAATCAATTCAGAAAGCGATTGACGAGGGCAAATTAGAAATCATTCCCGATGGCCGCCGAAACGAAATTTTAAGTTTCTTGAAACAGGACTTGCGAGATATTTGTATTTCGCGAAGCAACGAAAGGGCCAAAAATTGGGGTATTGGCGTGCCGGGCGATGACACCCAAAAAGTATGGTGCTGGTTTGACGCTCTGGGCAACTATATTACCGCTTTGGGCTATGGCGGAGATGAAACGAATTTTCAAAAGTACTGGCAAAAAGGCCAGGCCCTGCATATTATCGGCAAGGGCATTTCAAGGTTTCACGCGGTTTACTGGCTGGGCATTTTACTTTCCGCCGGCTTGAAAATACCGGATAAAATTTTTATTCACGGCTATATTACCGTGAACGGCCAGAAAATGTCCAAGAGCTTGGGTAATGTTATAGATCCGTTCGCGCTCGTGGATAAGTATGCGGAAAAAATCGGTAACAGAGAAACGGCCATTGACGCTGTGCGGTATTTTTTGCTCGGGGCGATTTCGCCGACGGAGGACGGAGATTTTACTTATGAAAAATTTGAAGAGCGGTATAACGCGGATTTGGCCAATGGGATAGGGAATCTTGTCGCAAGAGTGGTTACGCTTGCGGCTAAACTAAAAATGAAAAATGAAAAAGTAAAAACGACAATCCAAAATGAAAAACTCAAAAAAACGATAGAAAAAACTAAAAAAAATTACGTCCAATCTTTGGCGGAATTCAAGTTTAATGAGGCACTGGGCGCGGTTTGGGAGCTGATTGGTTTTTGCGATAAATATGTTAATGAAACAAAGCCGTGGGAGACCGGAAATGAAAAAATAAAAATGAAAAATGAAAAAGTAGTCGCGGATTTACTGTCGGCCTTAATAGAGATAGCTGGGTTACTCAAGCCCTTTATGCCCCAAACCGCGGAAAAAATTTTACAGCAG
>CAYHTF010000031.1:0-4808 GCA_964359535.1 uncultured Candidatus Saccharibacteria bacterium
GAAAAATTAAAAAAGAACGAACGGTTACTTTTTAGATTTTAGATTTTGGTTTTTCATTTTTAGTTTTAACCAATGCAATGCACATCCCTGTCTTGAAAGACGAAGTTATTCAATGTTTATCTCCCCAGCCCAATGAAAATTTCGTTGACTGCACTTGCGGTTTCGCCGGGCACACTCAAGAGATTTTACGGAAAAACGGGCCCGATGGAAAAGTGCTGGGCATTGAATGGGATAGCTATGTCTTTGAAAAAACAAAACAGCAGAACATTGAACGGCTAGTATTAGTTAATGATTCGTATCGCAATTTAAAAAAGATTGTTGATGAGCAAAAATTCGGCCCGGTCTCCGGCATACTGCTTGACCTTGGAATGTCCAGCTGGGACATAGAAAGCTCGGGGCGGGGATTTTCTTTTCAAAAAGACGAAGTTCTAGATATGAGATATAGATCTGAAAGTCAGAATATTTTAACAGCGGAAATAATTGTTAATACTTGGCCGGAAGAAGAAATTAAAAAAATTCTTAAAGAATACGGCGAGGAGCTGTTCTCGGGCAGTATCGCGGGGGGCATTATAAAGGCAAGAGAGAAAGAGAAAATTGCCACTACATTTCAGCTGGCGGATATCATTAAAAAGAACACGCCCGCTTGGTATGCCCATCGCAAAATCAGCCCGGCCACCAAAACATTTCAGGCCTTAAGAATCGCGGTGAACGATGAATTGGCCAGCTTGCGGGAAGTTCTGCCCCAAGCTGTTGATTGTTTAGCGGCTGGCGGACGGCTGGCGATTATTTCTTTTCATTCTTTGGAGGACGCCATTGTCAAGAAATTTTTCAAAGAATATTCAAAAAACAAAATTTTTAAGAGCATCGCTAAAAAACCGATTCGGCCCTTATGGTCCGAAATCACGGCCAATCCAAGGGCCCGTTCGTCACGACTGAGAGCCGCCATAAAGTTATGAACAACAGAACCAAAGCCGTTAGTTATCCGCTTGTTTCACATTCTATCTTGCTGATTTTTTGTTTTGTTGCCGCTTTTCTTTTGTGCTGGCATTTTTTCCAGGTTATTTCTTATAATCAAAAAGAGATTCTTATTAAGGACTGCCAGCAAAAGATAAGCGAACTTTCCGAGAACAATAAGTCGCTGGAAATACGATTTTTAGCGGACGGGTTTTCTAAAAAGGTTGATGCTTTGGCGCGGGAAATGAACTTTGAAAGAACGGATAGAATACACTATATTAGCGTTCTGGACAGCGCCGTGGCCGCTAACAAATAGTATTATGTTCCGCGGCTGGAGAATTAACCTTGTTTTAATCCTCATTTCAATTTTTGGAGCGGCCTTGATTGGCCGTTTGCTTTTTATACAAATTGTCCGGCACGATTTTTACCGCGCTTTGGCCAGGGGACAGCAGGGCGATTTTCGGGAAACTGTCCAAAATCGCGGAGAGATTTTTATGAGCGACCGCAACGGCGCCTTATACCCTTTGGCCATCAACAAAAAAACAACATCGGTTTATGTGAAAATCAGCGAACTTGGCAATAAAGAAGAAGCAACTGATAAATTAAGCCAAATTTTATCGCTTGGCCAAAAAGATATTTTGGCAAAAATCGACAGGTCTGTTTCGTCCCGAGAAACGATTAAAGAACGGCTTTCCAATAAAGAAATAGCGGATCTGCGAAAAGAGCGGCTTATCGGGGTCTGCCTTGACGAGAAAGTAGCGCGCTATTATCCACAAGGAGAACTAGCCAGCCAGGTTATCGGTTTTATCGGCGGGGAAGGCAATGGCCAATATGGCTTGGAAGGTTATTATAATGATGTCTTGGAAGGGCTTAAGAGTGTCAGCCCTAATGGCTTGCCAGTGGAAAATTCGGGACATGGTCCTGATTTGCTTTTGACTCTTGATTACAATATTCAGGCCAAGGCCCAGCGGTTGCTTGAAGAAAAACAGAAAACGCTTGGCTATGAAGAGGGGATAATATTGGTCCTTGAACCCAAGACCGGAAAGATTAAGGCATTGGCTAGTGTTCCGTCTTTTGACCCGAATGAATACGGTAAAGAGAATAAGCTTGAAATTTTTCAGAACGGGGCAATACAGCAAATTTTCGAGCCGGGTTCTATTTTCAAAGCCATCACTATGGCCGCGGCGCTGGAAGAAGGCAAGGTGACGCCCGAGACCACTTATATTGATACCGGCTTTTTGCGCGTAGGCGGTTCAACCATTTACAATTACGACCTGCGGACTTACGGACAGCGAACAATGACCGAAGTTCTTGAAAAATCAATCAATACCGGCGCGGTATTCGCCCAGCGCTCTTTAGGCAATCAGCTTTTTGCCGATTACATTGAAAAATTTGGCTTTTACGAATTGACCGGCATTGATTTGCAGGGGGAGGTTTTTTCCAATAACCTTGAATTTAAAAATGGATATGAGATTAATTTTGTCACCGCTTCTTTCGGTCAAGGAGTTGAGATGACATTGATTCAATTAGCCAGAGCGTATTCTGCTATTGCCAATGGCGGCCGCTTGGCCAAGCCCTATATTGTGGACAGTTTTAAGCATGCTGACGGCCAGGCAATTCAAGTGAGTCCGCAACTTGAATCAAAGCCGGTGATTTCGCCTCAAACCGCTTCCAAAATAACCGCTATGTTGGCGAGCGTGGTGAAGAACGGTTTTTCCAAGGCCGCTCAAGTGCCGGGATATTACTTGGCGGGAAAAACCGGCACAGCCCAAGTTTCCTGGTCGGCTTTGGGAATTAAAAAATCCGGCTACTCAGACAAAACAATCCAGACCTTCATTGGCTTTGGTCCGTCGTTTAACCCGCGATTTTTAATTTTGGTGAAGCTCAACGATCCGGCTACCGGAACAGCCGAATATTCAGCGGTGCCGATTTTCCAGGAGCTGGCCAAATATATTATTGATTACGAACAAATCCCGCCGGACTATGAATAACTTAAATGAAAAACTAAAAATGAAAAATGTAAAACCACAAAGAAAAATTAAAAAAGAACGGATATTTTACTTTTTAGATTTTAGATTGTCGTTTTTCATTTTTCACTTTTCATTTTTAATTTTATGACCTTTCTCTCCAAACTCATATTTTTAATCACCCGCCCACAAGTAATCGCCATCGTTGACACCGGCGAAGTTTCCTTGGCTAAGAATATTTATAAAATGCTAAAAGCGCGTTTTGGCGCTATAGTTATTGAGTTTGGCCGCGAAAAATCGCATAATAAAAATAAGGCGGAAGAATTTAAGTTTTTTCTGCGAAAATCCACTCGCTCCATATTAATAATCAATGACTTTGGCGATATTTCGCTTAATGATATTTCAAAAATCATTGTTGCCTTGCCCCCTGCTGGCCGTTTGATTTTGAACTACGACAAAGAAGCGATTCGCCAGTTAAAAGGAAAAAGTTCTTCACAGGTGTTAACTTTTGGCTTGGCCGAGCAAAAGGAAAATCTTATTGGCCCGGAATTGCAGGCCAGCGATATTCGTTTTACGGATAATGGCCTAACTTTCAAGTTAAATTACAGAGGCAGCAGCGTGCCGATTTGGCTGGCCAATTCTTCATCCAGGGAAGATATCTATCCAGTATTGGCGGGCATTGGCGCGGGAGTTTCGCTGAATGTTAATCTAGTGGAGCTTTCCCGTGTTTTGAGCGCCGATTCCCCGTAGATTTACGCGTAGATTTCCGTACAGGAATTAGCAATTTTTTTCCTGAAACTTCTTGCGATAGCAAGAAGTTTAGAGTAAAAATAGTCGCCTTATTCAGCTATATGCTTTTGCTTTATATTATTATTTTTTTAGGTTCGTGCTTGTTGCTGGCTTGGGCCAGCTCCTGGCTGGTTTCGCTTTTGGCGGCTATTGGCCGGTATCTTGGCTGGCGGGAGTTTATCGTGGCTTTTATCGTCATGGCTTTTGCCAGCACCTTGCCCAATCTTTTCGTGGGTATTAGTTCGGCTTTGCGTGGCATTCCGCAATTGTCGCTGTCCGAGATAGTCGGCGGCAATGTTGTTGATTTGGCCCTTACCGCGGCGCTTGTTGTTCTACTCTCCAAAGACGCTTTGCCTGCCTCAAGCCGAATGGTGCAATCCAGCACTATTTTTACCGCTGGCGTGGCTGTGGCGCCTTTATTGTTGATGCTTGACGGTCAACTGGGTAGGGGAGACGGCCTTACCCTGCTTTTGATTTTTGTTTTTTATTTGGCATGGCTTTTTTCCAAAGATGAAAGATTTAAAAAGCGCTATGCCGCTAACGGCGAGAAAGGCGCTCCAGTAGAAAGATTTGCCAGTTTTGGCCGCAACTCATTCTTGATTATTTTTGCTTTGGCCTGTATGCTTTTGGCTTCGCAAGGCGTGGTGATGAGCAGTGTTTATTTTTCGCAAACCTTGAATTTACCGCTGGCGATTATCGGCATTTTAATCGTCGGGCTGGCTAATTGCCTTCCCGAGATTTATTTTTCCGTTGTTTCGGCACGGAAAGGCCAAAACTGGCTGGTTTTAGGCGATTTAATGGGCGCGATTATTATGCCGGCCACTCTTGTTTTGGGAATTGTCTGCTTAATTTCTCCCATAAAAATCGTTGATTTCAATTTATTTGCCATTGCCCGAATATTTTTGGTTGTCGCGGCCATAGTTTTCTTGCTCGCCATAAGAACCGGCCAAAAAATAACCCGTCAAGAGGCCTTAATTCTGCTGGCTGTTTATTTGAGTTTTGTTTTAGCCGAAATTATCGCCATTAGGGTTGGTTGACGGTAGCCGGCTAAAACATTTTTAGCAATAAAAAACCTCGCAATCTCAACTAAGGATCGCG
>CAYHTF010000032.1:0-3409 GCA_964359535.1 uncultured Candidatus Saccharibacteria bacterium
GACGGGGAATCCTATGACCCGTTTTCCGCTGAAACCCTGAAAGTTTTGCCCCCGCCGCATTCGTCTTTTCGGGATAGGATTGTTGAGCAGTCGCGGCAAAATTACACTATACCGGTTGCCGACGCCAAAAAACTGATAGCCGAGGAAGAATCTTTGATTTTGCGCTCGGCTCAGGAAAAGTCAGCCATTGAAGGCAAACCCGGCACAGGCCAAGCCGCTGGACAAGGTGAAGCAGGCGCGGGCCAGGCCAAGCAGGAGGGAGAGCCGATGGTGTAGGGCGGAATGATCAATTTCCAAACAAAACAATGCCAAAGCTGTAAATAGGACTTCGTAATTGAGTCCTCTGATTTTGATTTTTACCAAATAGATAGTTGACAAAGCAATTGGTAATGCTAAAATGGCTATGGATAGCAAAAATAGTAAAAAGTGCGATATGCCAAACAAAAAACAAAAATTTATCAAGCGCCAAATGCAGGACAAAATAGCTGATCATTTGGAAAAAGAAGAGATGACTATTATTTTGGGGCCCCGCCAGGTCGGTAAAACCGTGCTTTTACAGCAACTTAAAGATTGGCTGATTAAGTCAAAAAATATAAAACTAGAAAATGTTTTTTATTTCAATTTAGACATTTTGCGCGATTGGGAGGCGGTTAGAGACCAAACCCAGTTTATTGATTTTATAAAAAGCCGTTCCGGAAAACAGAAAATTTATGTTTTTGTTGACGAAGCGCAAAGGGTAGAAAATCCCGGTTTGTTTTATAAGGGCATTTATGACAGCCAATTAAACGCCAAATTTATACTTACCGGCTCGGCATCTTTGTATTTTGCTTCGCAAGTTAAAGAATCAATGGCTGGCCGGAAAAGAATTTTTTATTTGCGGCCATTTTCTTTTGAAGAATATATTTTTGTTAAAAACACTGCCTTGGCGCGCCTATTAAAGAACCAAATAAAAATTTCCGCCGTAGACCAAAGAGAACTGCAAAAGCTGATGGAAGATTATCTAATTTGGGGCGGTTACCCGAGGGTGGTTTTGAGCAGCGACCCCGACGATAAAAAAAATATTTTGTCTGATATTTACTCAAGCTATATTGAAAGAGACATTGTCGGCTTCTTGAAAATTCCCGATAAAGCAAAGTTTAACAAATTAACCAGGCTTTTAGCCGGACAAATTGGCCAGTTGGTTAATGTGGGCGAGCTCGCCAGCATAGCGGAAGTAGACCGCCGAACAGTTCTCCGTTATTTTACAGCCTTAGAAGAAACTTATATTATTTTTCAATTAACGCCTTATTACCATAACCCGCGTCAAGAGATCATTAAAAATCCAAAAATATATTTCTTAGACAATGGGTTAAGAAATTATCTTTTAGATAATTTTAAGAGGCTTTCCGAAAGATCTGACAACGGATTTTTATTTGAAAACGGCATTTTGCAGGGATTATTAACTGCCCAAGAGGAAGAATTATGGGGCTTGCATTTTTGGAGAACCAAGCAAGGAGCTGAAGTTGATTTTATTATTGAAAAAGGCGTGAAGCTAATGCCGATTGAAGCGAAATTAAATATAAAGACAGCCAAAGTTAGTTTGGGGTTTCGCAGTTTTGTTAAAAAGTATAAGCCCGAGCAGGGTTTGGTGGTGAATTTATCCGGCTTTCAATCCGGGATGCAAATTGAACAAACCAAGATTAACTTTGTTGTTCCCTCAGAACTAAAATCATTTTTGCGTTGATTTTATGGGTAGCCAAAACCAAATTTGCCAAAACTGTAAACAAAGCTTTACAATTGAGCCCGATGATTTTGTTTTTTACAACAAAATCAAAGTTCCGTCGCCCACTTTCTGCCCGGAGTGCCGAGATGTGCGGCGATTTGTTTTTCGCAACGGACACTCGCTTTATAAGCGAAAATGCGATTTGTGCGGCGTATCAGCGGTGTCGCGAATTTCGCCCGACAAGGCCTATAAAATGTATTGCCAAAAGTGCTGGTGGAGCGATAAATGGGATACTTTAGAATACGGCAGAGATTATGATTTTAATCGGCCATTTTTTGAGCAGTTTAAGGAATTACTGCTTGCGACGCCGCATATTTCTGTTTTTAATACCAATACGGTTAATAGCGAATGGGTAAATCAAGAAACTGATGACAAAAATTGTTATCTGAATGTCGGCGGGCATTTTAACGAGGATTCCGCTTATAATACCTTTGAAGTAAAGGGTAAAAATTGTTTTGATAATTTTTGGGTTTGGCAGTCGGAACTTTGCTACGAAAACATCAATTGCGAGAGGTGTTATCGTGTTTTGTTTTCGCGCGATTGCTACGATTGTTTGGGTGTCGTTCTGTCTTATGATTGCCGTAATTGTCAAAATTGTTTCGGTTGCGCCGGCCTGCGAGGCAAGCAGTATCATATTTTCAATCAGCCCTACAATAAAGAAGAGTACGGAAAATTTTTACAGAGCAATCCTTTATCGTCTTATAAGAATGTCGTGGATCTCGAAAAGAAGTCCCAGGGGGCCTGGCTTTCAGCGCCGCATCGTTTCGCTTCAATTATCAAATCGATTAATTCAGCAGGGTGTTATATTACCGAATCAAAAAACATTAAAAATGCCTGGTATGCTGATAAGTGCGAGGATTCGAAATATCTCTATACGGTTGCTGGCTTAAAGGATTGCTATGATTGTTCATCTTTCGGCTGGGGAGAATTTTGTTATGAAGTAGGCCATTCCAACGGGATAAGTGCTTCAAGCTTTACCATGTTTGCTAACGGCGGCGGGGCGGCGGATAAAATAGGCAGTTATAATTTACAATATTGTTTTGCCACGCCTTCAAGCAGTAATTGTTTTGGCTGTTGCAATATGAAAAGCCAAGAATATTGTATTTTGAATAAAAAATATTCCAAAAGCGACTACGGGGTGTTAGTTGAAAAAATTAAAAAGCAGATGGCAGAAGTGCCTTATGTGGACAAAAAAGGTAGGACATATAAATATGGCGAATTTTTTCCGGCGGAGTTTTCACCGTTTGGCTATAACGAAACAACAGCTCAGGATTATTATCCGTTAAGTAAGCAGGAGGCGCTTGATAGGGGATATAATTGGAGCGATTATGAATCGGATACTAAATATGAGTTTTCCGATTACGAGATTCCTGACGACATTCGCGAGGTCAAAGACGATATTTTGGAAAAGGTCTTGAAGTGCGAGGTTTCCGGCAAGGCCTATCGCGTTATCCCGATGGAACTTCAATTTTATCGGCAGATGGGTCTGCCAATTCCCAAAAGAGCTCCGCTACAACGGCATAGAGATCGTTTAAATCAGCTTTTACCGCCAAAGTTATTCCAGCGCCAATGCCAGTGCCAAGTAGCCAGTCACAAGCATGAAAACGGCCGTTGCCCAGTGAATATAGACACGCCCTACGCCCCGGA
>CAYHTF010000032.1:3509-4748 GCA_964359535.1 uncultured Candidatus Saccharibacteria bacterium
ATGGTTTTCAAAATCCAATCTATTAAAGCCAAAGAGATTTTGGACTCAAAAGGCCAGCCCACCGTTGAAGTGGTTTTAAAAGCGGCCGGAAAATCATTTAAGGCGTCTGTTCCTTCGGGCGTGTCCCAGGGCGATTATGAGGCCGTAGAATTACGAGACGGGGGCGAGAGGCAAGGGGGAAATGGCGTTCTGCGCGCTATAGAAAATATCCAAAAAATAATTGCGCCGGCTTTGGTTGGCAGTGATGTTAGCCAGCAGAAAAGAATAGATGATTTGATGATTGAACTTGACGGCGCAAAGAATAAGTCAAATCTTGGCGCCAACGCGCTCTTGCCTGTTTCTATGGCCGTGTGCCGGGCCGGAGCCGCGGCCAACGGCTTGCCTCTCTGGTCTTATCTTTCTAAATTATTCGAGAAGTTGGCAGAGAACAGATCTCTGCCAATTGTGCCCAAGCCATCGGTTTTGCTTATTGAGGGCGGCAAGCATGGCCTGGGCAAGCTGGCGTTTCAAGAGTTTATGGTGATTCCCGAAGGCGATTTCGGCCAGGCCTTTTCAGTAGCCAAAAAAATATACGCGGCATTAAAGAAAATTTTAAAATCAAAATATGGCCGTTTAGGAATAAAAATGGGCGTTGAGGGCGGTTTTTGTCCGCCAATCACTTCGGTTGAGGAGGCGCTGGAAATGATTATGATGGCTATTAAACAAGCTGGAGCGGATGGCAGAGTCAATATCGCCATTGACGCGGCCGCCTCGCATTTTTTCAAAGACGGCCATTACGAAGTTGATGGAAAAATGTTTAGTCAAAACGAGTTGGCTGATTTTTACGATTCTCTTGTTGAAAAATATCCGATTATTTCTTTGGAAGATCCGTTTGACCAAAATGATATTGAGAGCTGGCAGGATTTCAGTTCAAAGGCGTTGATTGTCGGCGACGACTTAACAACTACTAATTCCGAGCGGATAAAAATGGCTCACGAAAAAAATCTTTGCACGGCGGTGATTATCAAGCCAAACCAGATAGGCGCGGTGAGTGAAACATTGGCGGCCGCTAGTTTGGCCAAGAAGTTCGGCTGGAAAATAATAGTGTCGCATAGGGCAGGGGAGACCAACGATGATTTTATCGCCGACTTGGCCGTTGGCATTGGCGCCGATTTTATCAAAGCCGGCGCGCCAAGCCAAAAAGTGAGAATGACAAAGTACAACCGCCTGATTAAAATTCAGGGGAACATCCCCTGTAAA
>CAYHTF010000033.1:0-4732 GCA_964359535.1 uncultured Candidatus Saccharibacteria bacterium
TAAAAATCAAAATCAAGGGGCTCAATTACGAAGTCCTTTTGACAATTCTGGCATTGTTTTGTTTCGTTTGGCATATCTACGATTTTATAATTTTTATAATCGTTATAATGGTTATAAATATTATAGAATTAACTCTTCTCTCTTCGCAAAAACGCCGGGGTTTCCCACACATCTTCCTCTTTGACTATTTCCCTCTCCGCCTCTTCAACCGCCCTTTTTAATTCCAGGCCATTGCGTTTTATTTTCAATCTAGTTCTTGCTTCTTCTTCCTTAACATCGGGCAATGCTTGCGGCGATTCAGTTGCCGCGATTGGCGCTTCTTTCGCTAATTTTGTTTTTAAGGGAGCGATAACAGAAAGCGCTTTTTGACTAACAGCCGTCTTGGTTTCGGGCTTAGCTATTTCCTTTTGTTTTTCTGCCTGCCCGCCTTGGGCGGGTTTTTCGCCTGCCCGCCGATGAGGCGGGGTTTTTATGTTTCGCGATTTTTTCGGCTCAACGGCCCGGCCGCAACCGGCGGCCAAAACAGTTATTCGCACCTTGCCCGCCAAATTCACGGACTGCGAAATGCCAAACACAACTTTGGCTTTTTTACTGCGGTTAAAAATCTCGCGGGAAATATATTCAACTTCGCTCATTTTCAAATCCCGGCCGCCCGCTATATTAAATAAAATCCTTTCCGCGCCGTCAAGGTCGTATTCCTGTAAAGGATTTTTCAATACTTTTCTGGCCGCCTCAACCGCTCTTTCCGGTCCCGCGCCCTGGGCGCAATGCAAGTAAGCCAGCCGTCCCTTGCCCTCTAAAATCATTTTAAGGTCCGCAAAATCAATGTTAATCAAGCTTGGCCGATAAATTGTTTCTATCAAGCCGGCCAAACTCTCGCCCAAAATGCGATTGATAGTGGAAAAAGCAGTTTGTAAAGGAGTGTCTTTGTCTGTAATTTGAAAAATTCGGTCATTGGGCACGAGCACCATGATATTTAAATCGGGGCGCATCTTTTCCACCGCTGACCGGGCGATTTCCGCCCTTTTCTCGCCTTCAAACTGAAAAGGCAAAGTAAAAATGCCAATAATTATAATACCCATTTCTTTGGCCGCCTCGACAAAAACGATTGACGAGCCCGAGCCGGTGCCCCCGCCCAGCGAGGCGACCAAAATACAGATGTCCACGCCTTTGAGAATTTCTTTTATTTTTTCCTTTTCGCTTCTGGCCGCCAATTCTCCGGTCTTTGGATTCATTCCCGCGCCCAGTCCTTGTGTAATGCTCTCGCCAAGTTGCAAACATTTTATTTTCGGCCCGCTCTTTTTCCGGCTTTGTTTTTCTATTTCTTTCAATGCCTGCAAGTCCGTGTTGGCCACAATGAATTCCGCTTTTTTAATTTCCAAACCGATTTCAGCCACAATCGAACTGCCCCCGCCCCCAATACCAATAACCGCCACCCGGGCTGAACCGACCTCCAATGCCGGCTTTTTGGCAATCGTCTCCTTAACCAAAACCGGAACCGCCTTTAACGGCTTTCGTTTTTTGACAACCCTAGTTTTAACTGGTTTCTTATTTTTGGACATACAGAATTAAATGAAAAACGAAAAATGAAAAACGACAATGAGAAATGAAAAAAGACGAGACGATTACTTTTTAGATTTTAGATTTTGGTTTTTCATTTTTCGTTTTTAGTTTTTCATTTATCTTGGTCTCTCCATTATTATCAAACCCCGGCCAAATGTCAAAGCTCCGCGTCACTTTGCCAGCTCTTTCAGTTTTTGCCGAACATCCTGATTGTCCGGGTTAAGAAGCAAAACTCTCTCAAAATACTCTTTGGCTTTGATTGTGTCGCCTTGCGATTTATAAATCACGGCTAGAGCGTAAAGCGCGTTGGAATTATTCGGCTCCATAACTAACAGCTTTTCAAAATAGGGCTGGGCTTCAACCATGCGGCCATCGTTAAAATAAAGCCGTCCCAGCTGGAAAATAACTTCCGTGGAAAAAGGATAGGCCTTGGACAAGCTTTCCGTTTTCGCGATGGCTTGTTCTGTGTCCCCTTCCCGCTCGGCCGCTCTGGCCGAGAGCAATAAGGCCTCCTGATAATCATCTTTAAGAACAATGGCTTTTTCAAAGGCCTTTTTCGCCGCCTCGGTATCGTTGTTGGCCAAATTCAGCTTTCCCAATTCGGTTTGGAAAATCGGATTGGTCGGCTCAAGTTCTATCGCCTTCTCATAGGCCTTAATTCCCCACAAAAGAGCGCCCGGCGCCGAGCCGCTGATGTCCCGATAAATCATTGCCAATGTTTCCCAGGAGGAAACGCTATTTGGAGACAGCTCGGCGGCTCCTTTAACTTTTTTGCTCTGGCCGCCAGACGATAAAACGATTTCTCCGCCTTTGGCAAAAGCAATCGCCCTTTCAATATAGACCGTCAAAGCGACTTTGTCTCTCTCGGGTTCGGGCGCCCTTGCCTCCTCAAGAGCCGTTTCGCTGTACACTCGCGCCAAGATATTGCGGTATTGCGCCTGGTACGGATTTAAGTAAGACGCCCTTTCCAGCAGATTTGCTCTTTGAGCCGATTCTGCCTGACTCAATCGCCCGGACATACCGTACAAAACATCGGCCCAGTAAAAACGGCCAAGCGACAAAAGAAAAAATAAAATAAAAATAGCCGCGATACCCAAAACGCCGTTCAAAAGATAAGGCGCGTTTTTGGATTTCTTAAAATCATAAACAAAGTCGCTTGTTTTGTTTTGCCAGGCCAAAACGCCAAGCGCCAATAAAAACCAAAAAGTAAAAGAAAGGACAAACGATTGATAATAAACAAACTGGCTAACTAAAACAGCTAACATAGCGACGGCCAGCGCCAAGTCAAAAAAATCAAACCCTTGTTTTTTGCGCAAAATCAAATAAGCGGCAAACAGAAAAAGTCCGGCCAAAAAAATATAACTCAAAACGCCCAAAAAACCGAGAGTGGCCAATGTCTCGGCTATGGTATTGCCCGGCCGGTCAAACCTGGCCCGCCACAATTCGGTTTTATTAAAAGAAACTGGCTTGTATTTGGCAAAGTCATATGAAAAAGTCCCGATACCCGAGCCAATCAGAAACTGCTTAACATTGCCAGCCGCCGCCGTCCCGGCTGTCTGCCAGCTGAATCTTTGGCTCAAAATTTGTTCTTGGGGCGCCGGGCTTGGCATCAGCATTCGCGAGTCAAACATAATGCCCAAAACCGCGATGAGCAAAAGCGCTGATATAAAAATTATCCGCGGCCAAAACGGCTTGGTAAGAGAACGGCGATAGATTAAAAACGCGGCCAGAAAAACCAAAGGGAACAGCATAACAATCCAAGCGGCCGCAAAATCAATAAAAATCAACAGTAAAAAAGCCGCCGCTAACATTAAAGAATATATCGCGAACGGTTTTTTTTCTTTTCTTTTAAGGCCGGCCAGCAAAACCGCCAGCAAAACCGCGCCAACAGCGATAAAAACAGCTAAACCGTTCATACTTGCGGCCGCCGGATTAAACCCGGGCTGAGACATTATCGCGGGCAAAAAACGCAAACGGCTCAAAACCCCAAAAGCCGAAAGAAGCGAAATAGCCAAAACAAACCCGAAAGAAACAAAAAACGCCTTAAGGAGCGATTCTTTTTTAAGATTAAGGTTCGTGAGCAGAAAATAAAATATGGCCAAAAAAATGAGGCCAAGCAAGCCATCGGAAAAACGGCCGTAAAAGCCGAATAAACTGGACGATCTGTCTTTTGAAAAAATGGCCGACAAAATAGCCAAAAACAAAAAAACAGCGACCGGAATATTAAAAACCGTTCTTTTCAGTGAAATCTTTTTGTCTATCGCAATCATTTTTCCCAGATGGCATACCAAAGCGGCAGAAACCAAAAAGAACAGCAAATACTGCTTGTTAAACTCAAAGGCCTCAAAACTGAAAGGCAGAAAAAACAGCGGAATAAGAAAAACCGTCAGATACAGGGATATTTTAATAACTTTATTAATAATATTTCTCATTGCGATATTACTGGCGTTCGCCCTCAATAGTTCATTAAATTAAAAACTAAAAACTAAAAATGAAAAACGACAATCTTAAATCTAAAAAGTAACCGTCTCGTCTTTTTTCATTTTTCTTTGTGGTTTTTCATTTTTCATTTTTCACTTTTCATTCACATTATTGGCCGCCGCCAGCTCCTGATGTCTCCCCGCCCCTTCCGCGTACTGCTTTTGTATTTCGCCAGCGGTCAGGGCTTTGGTATATATGCGGACTTCGTCGATGAGGCCGGTATAATACAGGTCGCAAGTGGAACCGGAGCAAACTCTTCCGACCCACCAAGTAGATGCCGTACAGCAAACATCGGCTGAAGTTGTAACCTCTGAGATCTGTTTGCCGTCAACATATGACTTGATGGTCCTGCCAGTAATAGTATAGCCGACCAAATGCCAATTACCGTCATTGCTGCCATCGGCGCCTAATTGATAATATGTGTTTCCAGCATCGGTAAATACCCATACAGTACCAAATAATCTTCTGCTCCAGCCAGAAGATTCAAAAAACATATTAGAGCTTCCATTATGTTTTACCCAAAAAAGCACTGTTTCGTTATTGGCTGGCAGCCCCAGCGAAGCGCTGTACGGAATCTCAAGATAATCATTCCCGTCAAAGCTCAGCGCCTGGCCAGTGCCCGCGCCAGAGGCAAGTTTTAAGCCATCAACTTGGGTAGCGCCGTAGATAGTGCCCACATTGTTGTAGC
>CAYHTF010000034.1:0-1656 GCA_964359535.1 uncultured Candidatus Saccharibacteria bacterium
AATTTCAATAGACGAACAAGGCAGAATTAATTTATCGCTCAAACAAGTTAAACAACCTGAAACCTGAAGCATAAAACACGAAACATTAAGTTTCAAGTTTTAGGTTTTAAGTTTCACGAAAAAAAATGGAGGGAGAACAACAATCGCCTCAAACCAAAGAGTTTTTTAAAAGGTCTGATATTACCACGATGGCCAAACAAATCAGCCACTTAAGAGAAGAAGAGGCCGAACAAGAGAAAGGCCGCGTGGCGGGCTTAAAAACCGCGGCCGAAACCAAGCGCGACATAGATAAGACAGAAAGGGTCCAAATGGCCGAAGCGGAAAAAATCAGGCAAACTATGTCTTCAAGCCCTGGACTTAGCGCTAAAAAAGGCAATTTAGAAGCGGGTATGGCAGCGCCAGCCCCCCCTATTTTATCTACTCCCCCCATTTCCCCCATACCATCTCGCGCCGCCAAACCATTTTTAGGCGGCCGGATTTTCTTAAAAGCCAGTATAATTGTTTTATTGCTCCTTATTTTCACCAATCTTTATTTTTCGTGGAAACAGAACTTCAGTAATGAAAAATTAGTTCCGTTATTTCTGTCGCTGTTTAAGAAAGAACAATTTTTATCAACCCCCCCTATTTCCCCAATCCCCCCCATATCTTCTATCCCCCCTATTTCCCCAATTCCCCCCACTCCATCAATTCCCCCTATTCCCCCTATTCCCCCATCTTTATTCGCCACAGACAACACGCTTGAAATAACTTTGGCAAACGGACAGACATTGCCAGTCGCTTTATCGCAAATCATTTCAGCCACTTCAAGTGAGGGCTATACTCGCTTAATCGTCCGTCTGATAGAACAAAACAAAATTATCGGCCTAAAAGAATTTTTTGAGGGCTTGGGACTAAAAACCCCGGCCGGATTATACGAACGGATGGACAACGATTTTACGCTTTTCCTTTACAGTCAAGGGCAAACAAAACGGCTTGGCTTTGCGGCCAAGGTTATTGATTCAGCTAATATCGCCAATGTAATGTTGCCATGGGAAAAAACAATGGAAAGCGATTTTGAAAATCTTTTTGTTCTGCTGGGCAAAAACAGCCCAGCCCCGTCCAAAACATTCAGAACAGTGGTTTATAAGGGCGCCTCGCTCCGTTATCAGACATTTACCAAGCAGGATTTCGGAATATGCTACGGAGTTTTCAACAATTACTGGGTTTTCACCAGCTCCTGGCAAAGTTTAATAAAAACAGCGGACAAACTCGTTCGCTAAATATCGACATTTCGACATCTCAACATCTCAATATGCCAACAATATCATTAGCCAAAATCAAAGAAAAACTGCTGGAAAATAAAATTTCTTTAGAAAAAGAGTTGAGCGGTTTTGCCGACAAAGACAAAAAAACAAAAGACGACTGGGACACCAATTATACGCAATTCGCTAGAAACGGATCAGGTAGCCAGGCCATGGAAGAAGCGGCCGACGAAGTGGAAGAATACTCCAACCGACTGCCCGTTGAATTCAGTTTGGAAACCCGTTTGCGGGACATTAATCTGGCTTTGGACAAAATAAAAAAGGGAACATACGGCCTCTGCGAAAAATGCGAAAAGCCAATTCCCCAAACTCGTTTGGCGGTTTATCCCGAAGCTCGAACCTGCCAAAAATGCCG
>CAYHTF010000034.1:1756-4363 GCA_964359535.1 uncultured Candidatus Saccharibacteria bacterium
ATGTCTTCCAAAGTGTTTTCCGCGGCCCTTGCCGGTTTGGACGCTCAAATAATTGAAACCGAAGCCGAGGTCTCTCAAGGCCTGCGGCGTTTTTCTATTGTGGGCTTGGCCGATAAGGCCATTGAAGAATCCAAAGAAAGATTGGGCTCAGCCATTCAAAGCTCTGGCTTTAAGCCGCCCCATAAGCAAGCGCAAAGAGTGCTCATTAACCTGGCGCCAGCGGACTTAAAAAAAGAGGGTTCGCTTTACGACCTGCCCATTGCCTTGTCCTACCTTTTGGCTTCCGAACAAACTAAATTTGAGCCGCAAGGAAAAATTTTTGCCGGGGAACTGGCTTTGGACGGCGCTTTGCGGCCAATCGCGGGCGCATTGTCTTTTGCTTTGCTATGCGCGGAAAAAGGCATTAAAGAATTATTTTTGCCTCAAAAAAATGCGGCAGAAGCGGCGCTGGTTAAAACCGTAGATGTTTTTGGCTTTAATTCTCTGGCTGAAATAATTCGGCACCTTGAAAATAAAGTCGCGGCTTCTCCCTGGCAAACAGATATTGAAGAAACAGCCGACTCAACTAATTACCCGATTGACTTGGCCTGGATTCAAGGCCAGCCAACCGCCAAAAGGGCCTTAGAAATCGCCGCGGCCGGCTCTCACAATCTTTTTATGGAGGGCCCGCCTGGCGCGGGAAAAACCTTGCTGGCCAAAGCCCTGCCCTCTATTCTGCCGCCTCTGTCTTTTGACGAAATGCTTGAAACGACAAAAATATACAGCGTGGCCGGGCTTCTCAAACAAGACGCGCCTTTGATATTTAATCGGCCATTTCGAGCCCCTCATCACACTGCTTCGGAAACATCGCTCATTGGCGGGGGCAGTCCTTTACGGCCCGGAGAGATTTCGTTAGCGCATCGGGGCGTTTTGTTTTTGGACGAATTTCCAGAGTTTCACCGCGACGCTTTGGAAAGCTTGCGCCAGCCATTGGAAGACGGCTCTGTTATCGTCTCTCGCGCCAAACAGCGGCTGTCTTTTCCAGCCAAGTTTATGCTCGTGGCCGCCAGCAACCCCTGCCCTTGCGGCTACAAAAACGACCCGGAAAGACATTGTGTTTGCGTTGGAGCTCAGGTAGCCAGTTATCGGCGCAAAATGTCCGGGCCTTTAATGGACCGCTTGGACTTGTTTGTGGATGTGCCCGCTATTAAATACGAAAAATTGGTTTCGAGCGACCCGGAAAATTCCAGCGCCAACATCAGAAAAAGAGTAACATTGGCCAGAGCTCTTCAACGACAAAGATTTGAAGAAGCCGGAGAAAAAACCTTGACCAATAGCGAAATGGATATTTTACAGATAAAAAAATACTGCCTCATTGACAGTAACGCAGGCGGCCTTTTGCGAAGATATGTGGACTCGGGCCAGCTTTCGGCCCGTGGCTATCACCGACTACTGAGAACCGCCCGAACAATAGCCGACCTTGAAAACTCAGCCAATATCAGTTATGAACATATCAGCGAAGCCCTATCCTACCGCATCCGCTAAGCGCTATCGGAAAGGATTTTGAGCGCCAAGAACCGCAAAATGCAAATGACAGCCGGTTGAACGGCCAGCTCCGGCTGTGCCCGGCATACCACCCATAAAACCAATTATCTGCCCCTGTAAAACTGTCTGCCCTTCGCTCACGGCCGCGGAATTCAAATGGCCATAAAACGAGACCACGCCATTGGGATGTAAGATCGTAATATGATTGCCCGCGCCGCCATAAGCCGAGCGCGAAGTGGAACTGGTCAAGCGCACTTTCAGCACCACGCCGCCGGCCGCCGCGTAAATCGGCTCGCCGCACTGTCCGTGGCTAAAATCAACCGCGTTATAATAGTGTAGGCCCTGGGTTCGCCTGGCTGGAGAGCCGATTGGGAAAATAAAATAACTGGAAGCCAAAGGCGTTAAAACCGGAGCCGGCGATGGCTTGGCCGCCGCGGCCGCTGGCATTACTCCGTCAGGCACAACCAAAATGTCGCCAATGGCAATATCGCCCAAAGAGCTCAAACCATTAAAATCAATAATCGCGTCCGCCCTGGCTTTGTATTTAGCGGCAATGTCGCTGGTTGTCTCGCCGTTTTTAACATAATGAATAATGCCCGAAACCGGCGGAATAACTAACTTTTGCCCGTTCTTAACAGCCGCGCCCTTGGCTAAATTATTGGCCCAGCGAATAGAGTCCGCGGAAACGCCAAACTTTTCCGCCAGCGAAGACAACGAGTCGCCCGGCTCAACTACATACTCAATAATTTCGTTTTTGAATGTTTCCCCGCTTTCGCTTCCCAAAACACTGCCCAGTATTTTCGGATTAACGGTTGAAGGCGGAGAAACAGCCAAAAGACCCATACCCTGCGCGATAAGATAAGCCGGAGATTCGGGAGGCAAAACATCTGTTCTGTCCAAAAATAAATTCTGAGTCAATGCTTGTTGCTCGCCTGAGTAAATAGAATGATTAAGCAAGCTTTGCGAGGCCGAAGCCAAAAAAACAGCCCCACTGGACGAGCCAGGGACAAAACAAACGAGGCCAAACAAAAAAATAGCGAAAACGCCTAAATAAAAAATCGGGTCGCCGGACTTGGGAACCTT
>CAYHTF010000035.1:0-4307 GCA_964359535.1 uncultured Candidatus Saccharibacteria bacterium
GTTGATTCCACCAAAGACCTGGCGCCCCGGTCAAGAAAAAAATAATAATGAATCTGGCCTTCAATACTGGCGATTTCGCAGGAAAGCCAATAAGGCGCCCTTTCTAAAACGCCCTCGCACCATCTTTCCTGCCAGCTGGCGCTGTCGTAGATACACCACAAAAGACCGAAAACATCATCCATTGCCTTGAACGGTTTTAATAGCGTCTCGGGCGGCTTGACTTCCAGCACCATCCACTCAATACGCTTATACCACATATCCCAGGTAACGCGGTACCTGTATAATTTCTGAAAGAGCAAACCAAGAATAATGGGAGCGGGCAGCCACCACCAGGCCTTGATAATTTCCCAAAGATAAAAATATAATGGTTGTAAAATGGCGTTAAAATCGGCCATAGATGTTTAAATTTCTAGTTTATTTCACCCACTTCAAGACCATGCCCACATAATAAATAATAAGCGAAACCAAAATAGCGGCGGCGGTCGCGGCGCCAAAGAAAACAAAACCATAAATGCCAGTCATCATTGCCGCTATTTCAACTCTTTGCCGCGTCTTATGCATATCAGACCAGATATAGCAAAGATAGAAAAAAACAACAAAAAAAACGCCGGTGAGCGCTATGACCACCCATAAGTTTATGGAAAATAATTCCCTAAACGTTGACATAATAATACCGGCCTTGAGAGTCCTTATTAACGCGCTGATTATTATTTAAGTTTAGCAGAATTGTGCTGGGTTTGACCAGCCGCTGTTTCAGCACTCTATCCACAACCTCGTCCCTAGCCAAAGCGCAGCCAGCCGACACCAGTACCGCTTCAATAACATCTTTCACATCCCCTGTCTCGTAGCCCCATTCTTGCAGAGCGTAAAGTCCCCTGCCCACCAAAACAAAACGCTTGTCCTTGATAAGTTCATTGTGTACGGTTCTAGCCAGGGCCTTTCTTTCGTTGGTTTCCAATTGATTAATTTTATCAGCCACGGCCGTAAAGTGCAACGGCTCTTTGGCCTGTTTCAAAACAACGAAGGCCTTATCTTTAACGCCCCGCGGGCTGACTTCCGGCCATTGAGAAAGCCCAAAAAGTCCGGTCGGTCCCTGTTTGATTTCTTTTGAGATTTCCACACAAGAAATAACTATTCGCTCGTTGGCCGGTTCTTGACTAATAGACACGATGTCGGCAATAGATAAGAGCCGCTGGCTTTTGGCAAACTCGGCCACTAAAACCGCGACTGCTTTTTTAGCTACACGTAAGGCGTCTTCATTGGCAGTCCATAGCGGATAAAGTTCTTCGGTTTCGCCGTATCTAGTAAATGGTCCGGCAACCGTCAATAAAAAGAAAATATGGTTGCGAAAACGCGCGGGCCCGGCCAGCGCCAAAAAAGCCCGTTCTTCTTTGACATTTCCGTGCTTCTTTAATATGTCCGCCATATAGCGGAGCATTTCTTTCTCTTGAGTAAGACAAGGCCGGACTCTGAATAGGCCATCCATTTCCAGCTGGCGCGCTCTTTCCCGAGTCACGCCATAAATTCGGCCAACCGACTCTAATGTCTCGCCGGCCTCTTGTTTCAAACCATAGCGTCTTTCCAAAACATCTTGAGTTCTTTGGGGCAGGCCATTCAAAAGCCGCTCGCAAATTTTTTGATAATCAAACATATTTAACATATAACCACAAAAGCCGATTTTTGTCAAACTGGCGAAGCCAGTCCTAAACGAGCGAAGCGAGTCGAAGGATTATTTTCTTCCCTTCCCCGCCCGGCGGCTCTCTCTCCACCCAACCCAGCTAACTAACATAGGCCCGGCCAAAAAAATGGACGAGCAAGTCCCGACAACAACGCCGAGAAGTAAAGCCAAAGAAAAATATTTTAATGTGTCTCCGCCAAAAACAAGAAGGGCGGCCAAAGAAACTATCACCGTGAACGAAGTATTAATAGAGCGAGTCAATGTCTGTTTAATGGAAATATCCACTATTTCCTGAAAAGAAGCGCCCGCCCCCCTGGCCAAATTTTCTCTTATTCGGTCAAATACGACCACTTTATCGTTGATAGTATAGCCAATCACGGTAAGCAGGGCGATGATCACCGGAATAGAAATTTCAACGCTATAAAATTTCCCCAAAACCGCGAAAACGGCTAATGGCAACAAAATATCATAAAACAAAGTAACCAAGCTCACCAAGCCATACTGCCACGATTTGCACGGCCGGGCCACTTTTCTAAAAGCAACAGCGATATAGCCGACAACTAAAAGCAGAGATAAAATAGCTAGAGTAACGGTTTTATCTTTTAATTCTTTGCCCACCACCGAGCCAATGGATTCAAACCGTTTTTCAACAAAAGCAATCTTTTCGCCGTTCGGGTTATCCGAGAGGCGGCTAAGAATCTGCTGGTGGATATTCTCGTCCAGCTCTTTCATTTTCAACATCAGTCCTTTTTCGCCCACGGTTTGCAAAGACAATTCGCCGAGTTTTAAATCCGCCAGCCGGGAATTAATATCCGCGGTTTCGGGCCGGCTGTCTTTATACTCCACTTCCATAATACTGCCGCCGGTAAAATCAATGCCGGGCTTCAAGCCAAAAACAAGCAAAGCCGCGATACTGGCCAGGCCTAGAATAGACGCGATTATAAAAAATATTTTACGGTTTTTAATAAAAGACATATTATTTCCACAGCCATTTCCATTTTTCCGCTCTTGTGCCTTCAAATGTTTTCAAAAAAGTCCTGGTAATGGTAATGGCCGAAAACATACTGAGCAAAATGCCCACGCTCAAAGCCATCGCAAATCCCTTAACAAAACTGGAACCAAAACTAAACAGAATAATTGCCACAATCAAAGTTGTTAAATTGCCGTCTCGGATAGACGGCCAAGCGCGTCTGAACCCCTCGCTCACCGACAAAGTAAAACTCTTGCCCAACGCCAATTCTTCTCTAAGGCGCGCGAAAATAAGAACATTGGCGTCAACAGCCATTCCAATGGATAAAATAAAACCGCCAATACCGGCCAAAGTAAGGGTGATGGGTATTAACTTAAACAAAGCCAAAACCAAAGCCACATATATCCCCAAAGCCAGAGAGGCGAGCACCCCGGGCAAGCGGTAAAAAGCAATCATAAAAACAATTATAGCCAAAAAACCGATAAGCCCGGCTTGCAAAGATTTTTGCAAAGAAACAGCGCCCAAACTGGGCCCGATTGTTTCCTGGGAAACAAGCTCGATGGGCACGGGCAAAGCGCCAGCATTCAAACTTCTAACTAGCTCTTTGGCTTCGCTTGGCGTGAAGTTGCCGGTAATCTGAGCTGCGCCGCCGCTGATTTTTTCCTGAACATTCGGCGAAGAAAGCATTACATTATCAATATAAATGGCAATGGGCTTGCCCACATTTTTGGCGGTAAGTTCTTCAAACATTTTCGCGCCCTCGTCGTTGAATTGCAGCTGAATCAATGGTTTGTAAGTGGTGGAATCCGAGCCCACATCCGCCCGTTTCAAATACTGGCCGGTGAGTTGAGTGGAAATAAAATATGGGTCTTCAAAAGCAATCTGCCAATTTTCCACTTCTTGATAATTCGCTTCGCCTTTTTCCTTAACTTCTTTTTGTTTGGCTAAAATCTGGTCGGTTTCCGCCTGGGGCCTTTGCTCTTTGAATTCCAAAAAAGGCGTCTCCCCTATCATTTTAATCGCCTGGGCCGGGTCGTTCACGCCCGCCAGCTCCACCACCAAGCGATAGGTGTCGCCTTTCTCTTGTACCTGAACAACCGGCTCTTTTACGCCAAACATATTGATGCGGCGCTCAATAACATCACGCAAACCCTGCATAGAAGAAGAGCGGTCGCCGCCAGCCACTTTTGCCAAGTCCGCCTCGTATAAAAGATGAGTGCCGCCCTTCAAATCAAGGCCCAGTTGAAAAGGCCTGGCGGGAAAATGAGGCGCTTTTAGATGGAGATTTTTATTTAAATTGTCAACCCCTGTATTAAAATAATTAGGGTAAGCAAACAGTCCGGCAAAAACTGCCAGGACTATGACGAGCATTAAAATAATGTAAGTATTTCTTTTCTTCATATTCCGCGGGGAAGCTCAGCTTCCCGCAAGAGGAGCTCAGCTCCTGCCGATAATTCTCTTCAAAACATCTATTTGGGCGACTGCTTTGGCCTTTTCTTGGAATGTTTTGGCCTGCTGTTTTTCTCTGACCAATTCTCTTAACCGTATCGTTCTTTCCTGCTTGTCAATAAAGCGGCCGTACTTTTTCTCGTCAAAAATACCGCCGGCCAGCTCTTTTTTCTCGTCACGGCTCAACATTCTGGGCGAGCCGGGAAGCCG
>CAYHTF010000036.1:0-4224 GCA_964359535.1 uncultured Candidatus Saccharibacteria bacterium
TCCTTTTCTTTGATGTTTTTAATATAGGTCTTGGCCAATTCCACGGCGGAAAACTCCTTTTCTATCAATCCTTGGTGTATTTTTTTTATGCTAAAATCATTTGTTTCCATGGCTAAAAAACAGACTTAACTTTAATATAATCTCCTTTCTTGTCCGGGGCCAGTTCCAATAACTTTGCACTCCCGCCTTGACGCGGCGAGGCAGGTTGCACTTTGCGCTTTGAACTATCCGTCTCGTCGGCCCGCATTACATTTTCGCTGAAATGCGGATGAGAAGTTGGCTCAACACCGGAAATATCAACCTCTTTGAGTTTTTCAATATAATCCAAAATCGAGGATAATTCCTTAGCGAATTTTTCCTCTTCTTTGTCGGTAATACCCAGCCGCGCCAGCTTGGCAATATGTTGAACTTGCTGTTTTGTAAGCATAACTACGAATTTCTTATTTTTTGTTTCTGGCCTTCATGGCATAAAAATCCATCACCACTTTGTTTTCCTTTTGACAAAAACAACAAACAAAATCACCGCCAAGCTCGCTATGAAACGCTAAACCAGAATAAAAATCTTCCTTCTTACTGAAATTATTCGTCCTGCCGCAGTGAGCGCATTTCAATTTTTGAATAAAAAATGTATCCCCCATAAAATATAAAAATATTATCGCCGCCAAAAATCTTTTACTTCTGAATCGCGAATAAGAATAGTTTTGTTTGTAGTAAAAGTAAGTCCTTTGTTCGGCTGGTGCGCAAAACCAAGATAAAAGCACTCAACATTATCTTTTCTCAATTTAGCTATGGCTGGTTGCAAATCAGAGTCAGAACTGGCGATAACAGCTAACTGTAAATCGCCAGCCGACGCCATAGTAATCATATCAACGGCGATTTTAACATCAACGCCCTTTTCTTTGAAAGTAAGCACCTCGTGCCCCATTGGGCATTTTTCAATATGGCCCCTTACTCGTCCGGTAATAATAACCTCAAATCCTTGTTTTTCCAAATGACTTTTAAGCCACCTCTGTTTTTCAACGAGCAAACTTGATTTTTGTTTGGTTTCAGGATGAAAAAGTAATTTGCCAAGATAAAATATTTTCTTATCAATGGAAATTCCTGCTAAAACTCTATCTAATAACCCCTTAAAATCGTAAAGGGCAAAATCAAGATTCTGCTTTTTATCCGGGTCTAAAACAAAATTAATTTTTCTTAAAAAATTACGGCCATCAATAAAAATAATTTTGGACATAAAAACCTCAGCGGCCTTTCGGCTGGCTGAGGCGTTTATAATTATATAATACGCCAGCCAACTGAAAAGTCAAGCGAGTTATTGACAGTTATACAACTTCTTCAAGGTAACACTGCTGTAAAATTAAAAACTTATTTTGATTTTTGATATGCCTGCTCTATTAGGCCAAAAACATAAGGAATAGGTGCTTCGTCTGATATTTTAATCTCGTAATCTCCATTACCCCTAACCCCCGTGACAGAAACATCTCTTGCAAACGACTTCGGGTCTTGCAAAGTGCCTTTTCCCATATTAAGCCATAACTTTAAAGACCTTTGCTGAATTTCTATGTCAACAAAATTATGATTTGTTTTATAGGCAATATAATATTTTTGCGGCTCTTCTCTAACATCGCTTCCTAATCCTTTTATTTTTTCCTGCAGAACATAAAATAGCTCTTTAAATTTTTCACTCTTCCCCCTCAAATGATCCTCAACAACAAAAGGTTTTATTTCTTTTAGTAATTCTTTGGTTTTATCGTTTTCAACTAAAAAAGAGGCACTCTGTCTTTTTTGGGAAGATATTAAGCGATTATAAGAAATAATATCATCCTCAAAAAATTTAATTTCCCAAAGCTCAATCGGTAAATTCTGAAATCCAATAGCGCTTTGTTGGTAAGCATTAAAAGATTCAGCAATAAAAATAATCTTTGATTGGCTCCAATCCATATCGTGCCTTTTTAATGAATTACCGGTTGTTTCATTATATTCAACCAAAAATTTATCTCTTTGATTCAACATTGCTTGCAGATAAGCAATACCTTGGTCAATAACGCTAAAATTACTTCCTTTCTTATATTCAATAATGACAAAAGAATTACTTTCTTTATTAAACGCCAATGTGTCAATTCTAAAATTCTCAACAGAAAATTGACTTGCAATTTTATTTAAACCAAAAACCTTTTCTAAATTATTTTCGGTTATATTTTGAATTTCTTTCTCAGAAACCTGCCTTTCTTTAATCAAAGTTAAGTCCTCATTTTTAATATGAAAAATTGGCATAATGTTTGGAAATTTAAAAATTGAAAATTGATTGAAAATTGTAAATTGAAAATTCGTTCACCTTGGCGGTTCCTCAATCTGCACCTGGGCCAAAACCTCGGCCAGTTCGTCTATTTTCTCTATCACCTGCCCGGCGCCCCTCACCACCGCGGTCAATGGATCTTCCACGATTTTGGTCATAATTTTTGTTTCTTTGGCAATTAAAGTATCAAGTCCCTTGAGTAAAGCGCCCCCGCCCGCTAAATGAATGCCTTTTGACATCACATCCGCCAAAAGCTCGGGCGGCGTTTCCTCAACCGTGGCTTTGATTTCAGCCACGATTTGCCGCACCGATTTTTCCATTGCCCTTCTGATTTCCTCGTCGGTCACAATCACCTCTTCGGGCAGGCCAGTCACCAAATTGCGGCCTCGCATAGGCATTTCCTTTCTGTCTTTCAATGGGTAAGCCGAACCAATGCCGATTTTAATGGCCTCGGCTGTCCGCTCGCCGATTAAAAGCTTGTATTCTTCCTGCGCGAAACGGATAATGTCTTCATTGAGCTTGTCGCCCGCAATCCTTAAACTTTTTGACCGCACAATGCCGCCCAAAGAAATCACGGCCACCTCGGTGGTGCCCCCACCAATGTCAACGATAAAATTACCGCTGGCTTCCTGCACCGGCATCCGAGCGCCAATAGCCGCGGCCATCGGCTCTTCAATCAAAAAGACCTCTCTGGCGCCCGCGCTCTTGGCCGCGTCCTGCACCGCCTTTTTTTCCACCTCGGTCACACCCGAAGGAATACCCACAATCACCCGAGGCCTGGGGCTAAAAATAAATCTTTTTTTGTGGGCCTTTTCAATAAAATATCTCAGCATCTGCTCGGTCACTTCAAAGTCGGAAATCACGCCGGAAACCAAAGGCCGCACAGCCACAATATGAGATGGCGTTCTGCCGACCATTTTCTTGGCCTCCTCGCCAATGGCCAAAATCTGGTCGGTTTTTTTGTTAATAGCCACAACTGATGGTTCGACAATAACAATCCCCTGCCCCCGCACATAAACCAAAGAGTTGGCCGTGCCAAGGTCAATAGCGATGTCTTTGGAAAAATATGAAAAAAATTTATTAATTCCCCGCATAAATCTAGACACGAATTAAAAAAGCCGCATAATATCTTTTATGGTCACAAAAATCATCAGGCCCAGCAGAAGCATAAAAAAAACAGCGGTGATTCTGTTTTCAGTTTTTTCATTCACTGGCTTGCGCCTTATTTTCTCAATAGCCAGAAAAAGCAATTTGCCCCCGTCAACCGCCGGAATAGGCGCCAGATTAATTAAAGCCATATTAACCGATATAATGGCGATAAATTGTAAAAAATAACTAACACCCATCTGGCTGGCCTGATTTAGCAAAGAAAAAACGCCGACCGGCCCGACAAGCGAAACGCCGGTTGGCGCGCCCTTAAAAGCGGCCGCTATGGCCCGGCCATAGCCGTCAATAATGAGCCATGTCAAAATGCCGGTTGATTTTAGGCCTTCAATCGGCGCTTGATACCAAGGATATTTTTGTAAAGCCGTTCTAACCAAGCCAACGCCCATAGGCCCCTCGCCCTCTTTTGGAGAAACCCGCGGCGTTAAAGAAACATCAAAAACTTCTTTGCCTCTTTGAATGTTTAAAATAACTTTTTGACCCTTATGGCTGGCCGTAATCTCTTGCGCCTCGCCCACCTTTGAAATATCTTTGGCGTCTATTTTCAAAATCGTATCACCGGCTTTGAGCCCGGCTTGGCTGGCCGGGGAATCCGGCAAAACATTAACAATTTGGACTTTTGGATTGGTAAAATTACCGACAGCCGTGTCTTCTATCACTTTGGGCGTACCCAAACCCATAACCACACTGAATAAAACAGCGGCCACAGCCCAAAAAGAAAGCGCGCCGCCAAAAACAATCAGCGCCCGCTTCCAAATCTTCTG
>CAYHTF010000037.1:0-4186 GCA_964359535.1 uncultured Candidatus Saccharibacteria bacterium
TTGAAGTGGGCGGCGTTTTGATTTCTCGGGCCACCCTGCACAACGAAGACGAAATAAAACGGCTGGACATTAAAGTTGGCGACACGGTTATCGTGGGCCGGGCTGGAGATGTTATTCCAGCGATTATTAAAACATTGCCGGAGATGAGAACCGGCTCGGAAAAAGAATTTCGTTTTCCAAAGCATTGTCCGTCCTGTGGCTTTTTGGCTATTCGCGTTAAAAATGAATCGGCCTGGCGATGCTCTAATCCCCGGTGTTTTGCCAAAAGAGAGGAATGGTTTGGCCATTTTGTTTCCCGGGGCGCTTTTAATATCGCGGGTTTGGGGCCAAAAATAGCGGCCCAGCTTTTAAGTAAGGGTTTGGTTAGCGACCCAGCCGATCTATTCACTCTATCATTAAGCGATTTGGCGGACTTGGAAAGGTTCGGAGAAAAATCAGCCGCTAATTTAATCGCGGCCATCAATCAGAAGAGGGAGGTATTGTTGGCGCGGTTTGTTTTCGCGCTTGGTATGAGAAATGTGGGCGAGGAAACGGCTATCGATTTGGCTGAATATTTTGGCAGCTTGGAAAAAATAAGCCGAGCTTCAATAGAAGACCTTATGGCTGTCAAAGATATAGGGCCGGTGGTAGCGCAATCAATCCATAATTGGTTTAGGGAGGCGCGCAATGTTAAATTTCTTGAGAAGTTAGAAAGGGGAGGAGTGAAAATAAATGAAAAACTAAAAATGAAACCCTTCGGCTCCGCTCAGGGCGGGAATGAAAAATTGGACGGAAAAATTTTTGTGTTGACTGGTAGCTTGGAAAGTATGAGTAGGGAGCGGGCTAAAGCGAAGATTAGGGAATTGGGCGGCGATGTCTCCGAGTCGGTTTCCAAAAATACTGATTATGTGGTGGCGGGCAAAGACGCGGGCAGTAAACTTGACAAGGCAAAGGAGTTGGGAGTTAAGATAATAGGAGAGAAGGACTTTGTGGCAATGTTAGCAACCGGAAAATAGAGATTAGAAAATAGTAAGAACTAATTTCCATTCTCCAATTTCTATTACTAATTTCCATTTTCCAATAACCAGTTTCTACTTTCTAATGATTAGTCATTTCAAAAAATTAGATTGGTGGCTCATATTGCCCGTTATTATTTTATCCGCCGCCGGGCTGGCGGCGATTTACAGTTCTTCTGCGGGAACAGGCGATTTCGGCAATTTCAAAAAGCAGATTATTTTTTTAGTCATCGGAGTTTTTTTAATGTTCGCCGCCAGCTTTATTGATTGGCGGATTTTTACGGCCAATCGTTATATTGTCCTTGTTCTTTATTTTTTTTGCGTTCTGGCTTTGCTCGGTTTGTTTTTTTTCGCGCCGGTTATTAGAGGCATCAAGGGCTGGTATAAGTTTGGCCCTTTTTCGCTGGACCCAGTGGAAATAACCAAGCTCTCGCTCATTATTTTATTGGCAAAATACTTTTCCACGCGCCATATAGAGGTATATCGGATAGTGCATATTCTGATTTCCGGCCTTTATATTCTCTTGCCGGTGGCGCTTATTTTCTTTCAGCCCAACCTTGGTTCCTCGTTAATTCTTATCGCTCTTTGGCTAGTTATGCTAATAGTGTCGGGAGTTAAAATACGCCATTTCTTGCTTCTGCTTTTTTGCGGTTTTTTAGTTTGCGTCGCCAGCTGGTTTTTTTTACTTAAAGATTATCAGAAACAGCGCGTCATGGTCTTTATCGCGCCTCAAACCAGTTCATCGCTATCGTTGGGCTGGAATCAGGCGCAGGCCAAAATAGCGATTGGTTCGGGCGGGATTTGGGGACAAGGTTTTCTGCGCGGCTCTCAAGCCAGATATGGGTTTTTACCCGAGCCCCAAACCGACTTTGTGTTCGCGGTTTTGGCCGAAGAATTCGGTTTAGTCGGTGTATCGGTTATATTATTATTGTTCGCTCTTTTATTGTCGCGTATTGTCAAAATCGCTTCGTTCTCGAGAGCTAATTTTCCGCGCCTTTTTTCCGCAGGCGTGGCAGCGTCCATTTTTTGCCAGGTCTTTATTAATGTTGGTATGAATCTCGGTCTTTTGCCCATCATCGGTATTTCGCTTCCTTTTTTAAGTTACGGCGGAAGCGGCTTATTGGCGGTTTTTTTAACTCTCGGACTTTTACAAAGCGTTAAAATCAATCAATAAATTCATACCCGATATAGTCGGTATTTATCCACAGGCAAGCACATTGACACACTATCGGATAAAAGGGAAAATAAAGTAAAGCAAAAATAAAAAAGAACCGTTAGGTTCTTTGTTTGCTTTATCTTATGCAAGAGAGAGAAAACGAAAATAAAATAGAATATATTTCCTTGATGGACGCCACGCGACTCTGCGATTATTCGCAAGAGTATCTTAGCTTGCGCGCCAGAAACGGAAAAATGAAAGCGGTGAAGTTTGGCAGGAACTGGTTCACCACCAAAGAATGGCTGGACGAATATACATCGCGGGTTGAAGAGTATAAAGAGACGATTCGTTTGAAACAATTATCCGATACAGCAAAAATAATTCCGGAGCCGCCGGTAGATTTGCCGATTCAACCAAAAAAGATTTTTCACCTGCCTGTTTTTCACCTGCCTGAATTTCGTTGGCCAGCCCTGCTTGCCCGCCACGACTTTGCCGTAGCGAAGTCGGGTGGGTCGCCAAAATTGGTTTTTGGCGCGAGTTTAGGGTTGGTTTTTATTTTGCTTGCCGGGGGCTTGATATTTGGCCCGACAATTTCATCATTAGTTTATGAAACAAGTCGAGGGGGCAACGCGGTTTTAAGCGCCGCTAAAACAGCGCTGATGGCGGTTGGCGGAGCGCCCGATACGGCGTTTGATAAAATTTCGCTGTTCTCCGATGGCATTTATCGCAACCAGCTCGCGCCATCAAAACAATTGCTCGCTGATTTTTCAGAAACCGTTAAAATAAAAAGCAAAGAGCTTGGCGATATTGTCGCGACAATAGGGGATGCCGGAGCTCAGACAATTATTCAGTCCCAAGAGCCGTTTGCTAATGTCGGCGAAACACTCGGCGGCTATACATATATATACGCGATATACGCGCGCCAAATTCATGATAAAGTTTTAGGCCTTGATTTCTCGCTTGCCAAAGAAATGTATCTCCCGCCAGTTGAAGTGGAGAGAGTTCCTCACGCTGTTTTCGGCCTTATGGGTTCGGCTTTTGCTATCGTCAATCAAGACATCGCTGGGGTGATTGATGAAACAGCCATCGGGCTTTGGGAAATGTCTTTAACCGGCGAGGATATAAACGAGAGCTTGGCGAATGTTCAAGGAATGGGGAGAAACACCCTGTCTTTTCTGTCGCATCAGGCCTCGCTCGGCTTGGCTAGTTTACAGTCCGCCAGTTTAGAAGCATTGCAGGCCGCGGACAGAGCGGTTGATAGAGGGTTGTTATCTTGGGGAGAGCGGTTTTCGGATTTTGCCAAAACTAATATCGCCAAAGCGAAAAGCGGCTACGAGTTTTTGATTAGTCCATGGCTTGAAATTAATTATCCTCAAACCGCGGTCATAAAAACGCAAGCTCTCAAAACAGCTCCGCCAGCTGGCGGATCGGAAATAAAATCATCAAGCGCGGCCGGGGGAGTGGTTAGAGAAATAACCAAAACAGAAACCGTGCGGGAAATCACTAGAGATATCAGAACCGTTGACGAAGCGGCCTTAGCCGACTTGTATTCGCAAATCGCTCTCTTGCGGACAGATATGGCCAATAAGCTTTCCGCTCCTGGGGGCGTGGTCACTCAGCGCGTTTATATCTCCGAGCCGGTATCCGCTCCCAGAATTTACCAGCAGAATCAGGATGTTATTGTTCAAAGCATTGGCTCGGGCAATGTGATGCTCACCGCCGCCACAGGTATGCATTTAGCGGGCTCCCAAGTAGTGATTGACTCCACTGATTTTTCCAACCCCTTGATTTATTTGGCCGACGCGACCAAAGTCAACGGCCCCCTAACCAGTCAAACATTATTAGTGAACGCGCCGGCCGGATTCGCTGGCAACATTCTGAATGTCCAAAAAGAAGGCGGAGCTATTTTTTCGGTCAACACATCTGGCAACGCCTCGCTGGTGGGCGACTTTACTGTCGCGGGAAATCTTTCTGTTGGGGGAACGCAAAGCAATTCAAGCGCTCTCTCTTTGACAGCTTCCTCAACCGCGGCCGC
>CAYHTF010000038.1:0-4181 GCA_964359535.1 uncultured Candidatus Saccharibacteria bacterium
CCAAGGGTTTGGCTGTTCGCCAATTAAAGCGTTACGTGAGCTGGGTTCAGACCGTCAAATGGCGGCTTAGAGAAGCAATTCTCTTTGCAACCCTTCGGCGTAGCTCAGGGTTGGCCTGAGCTTGTCGAAGGCCAAAACCGACTTATATCGGAGAATTCCTATCAAATGTACAACCTGCATTTAAGGAGAACTCCGAGGGAAGTCTAATTGTTCGTGCCTCGTTGCGTTCGGCGCAAACTAATCTAAAAAGTAAAATCTAAAATCTAAAAACTAATGTATTCGCGGAAATTTTCAGAAAGAAAATTTCCGCTCATAAGTTTTTACTTTTTACTTTTAAGATTTTAGTTTAGCGAAGCGCCGAGCATAGCGAGGTGCGAGCGATGATGACCCCGTAGAGACTTTTCGCTTTTAAGCGAATGGCGGGAAAATAAAACTTCCTGCAATACGTCGGTCCCCTGTTAAATGCCCTTCGGGCAATTTCGCCGAAGGCGAAATTATTTAACAGGGTGGTGATATAGTCCATACACTTAGTAATAAGTGATTAATATGCGTGAGACAGGTTGGTCCCTATCTACCGCAGGCACAGAGTCTTGAGGGGAGTTGACAGTAGTACGAGAGGACCCTGTTGAACTAACCTCTGGTGTACCAGTTGTCATGCCAATGGCATCGCTGGGTAGCTATGTTGGGCACTGATAAGCGCTGAAAGCATATAAGCGCGAAGCAGACCCCAAGATGAGGACTCTTAGATCGGTCGCAGAACACGACCTCGATAGGCTCTAGGTGTAAGCGCGGCAACGCGCTCAGCCGAGGAGTACTAATAGATCAATTATAGCAATACTTTCTTACCCCCTTAACCAATTATTTAGTTTTCACACAAAGGTGGGGATTATACTGGAGTTGTCCCACCCGTTCCCATCCCGAACACGGCCGTGAAATACTCCAAGGCCGATGATAGTGCGTAAGCGTGAAAGTAGGTAGTCCCCACCTTTGTGTATTTTTCAGAAAACTAACAGAGGGGTCTTTAAAGCCCCCTCTTTTGTTTTTAGCGGTTTCCAAATATAATAACTTATGATGGTGGGAAAACAGCGCGGCAAAATTATACTCTTGTTTTTGGGCTTGTTTTTGCTTGTTGTTTTGGCTTTGTTTCATAACCAAACTCGGGATTTTTTTTATTCTTTTTCTGTTCCAATACAAAAAAAATTATGGGTTGAGGGCGGGAAAGTTGCCGATTTCTTTCAAAATATTTTTCATCCGCGAAATATAGCCAGCGAACTTCGGCAAGTTCAAGATGAAAACCAGCTGTTGCTGGCGAATGTTGTAAAGTTCGCGGAGCTGGAAAAAGAAAACTCTGTTTTGAGAGCGGCCTTGGATATAGGCCTGAACAAGGAGTTTGGATTGTCTTTGGCGCGAATAACGGGCCGGCCCGCGGACGGCATTGTTTTGCTTGACCAAGGCCGGGACCAGGGCGTAGAAATCGGCCAAGCGGTTATCACCGAGCAAAAAACGCTTTGCGGCAAGGTTAAGGCCGTTTATCAGCATTCGGCAGCCATTGAGCTCATATTTGGCAAAGATATTTCTTTTGACGCGGTGATTTTGTCCGGGCCTCCGGTTTTAGTGAAAGGCGAGGGCGGCGGCCGTCTTTTATTGAATTTGATTCCCAAAAACTCCGCTATCAAAAAAGGCGACATTGTGTTTAGCGCCGCTTTGTCCGGGATTTTCCCGGCCGGTTTGCTTGTGGGCCGGGTGGAAGAGATTATCAGCTCGGACGCTCAGCCGTTTGCGCAAGCTACAGCTCAAGCCTCTTGCGATGTCAATAACTTGGAGAGAGTGTTTATTATAATGAAAAAGTAAAAAGTAAAAATGAAAAACCAAAATCTAAAATCTAAAAAGAAAACGTTTCGTCTTTTTTAATTTTTCTTTGTCGTTTTTCATTTTTAGTTTTTAGTTTTTCATTTGAGCTGGCAAGCGAATATGCTTAAACGAATTTTAGTTACCATAGTTCTGTTCTATATCCTTGCCCTCTTGCAGGTTAGTTTCCTGCCCCGTTTTTTGCCATGGGCCCCGCTAAGCGGGGCGTGGGCCAATATTATTCTTTTGGCTGTTATTTTGATTAATTTTTTTGAAAAGCCGGAAAGTTCTTTCGGCGTTTTTATGGCTTTATGGGGCGGTTTTTTATTGGATATTTTTTCAGGACAAGAGCAGACATATTATGGGGCGATTTTTTTTATCTCGGCCGTCATTCTTAAAATAATTCTCGCCAGGTATATTCGTTTGCCGGATTTTTTCGCTATCGCTAAAAGATTATAAACAATGAAAGTTAAAAGGCGTTTTAGGGGAGACATTGAACCCCAAGAGATTTTTTTGGACAAGCTCGCTCAACAGCGGGAAGAAGAGTTTGGCGTTCCCGAAAGGCGTTTGGAAACGCCTCTTTCGGCCGCTGTTCTTTTGGGACTTTGGCTCGCTTTTTCCGGCTTATTGGCGGTTTTGTTTTTGAAAACATTTGAATTGCAAGTAGTTCATGGCAAGGAACTCAAAGAGAAAGCGTTAGCCAATAAATTCGCTGTTTCTTCCATACAAGCGGCTCGCGGCGTCATCTATGACCGCGATTTTAACCAGCTTGTTTTTAACGAGCCGGCTTTTGATTTAATTTTGGAAAAAAACAAATTGCCCAAAGAATCTGGGGAAAAAGACAAGATTTTCACCGAGGTTTGTACTGCCCTAAAAAAGAACTGCGTTGACTTCAAAAAAGAAGTTGATAAAAGCGTTTCCACCGCCATTTTGGCCGCGGATAATTTGTCGCAGGAAACTTTGGTTGTATTGGAAGCGGCCATAGACAGATGGCCCGGCTTTAAGATAGAAAAAAACGCGGTGAGAACTTATAGCGAAGGAGAATTTTTTAGCCATATTATCGGCTATACCAGCAAGATAAAAGAAGGCGAACTTCAAACCTTGCCGGGCGATTATGCCATCACCGACATAGTGGGCCGGGACGGCTTGGAAAGATTTTATGAAACAACATTGGCCAGAAAGCCCGGCAAGTTAAGGATAACAAGAGACGCTAAAGGCAACCTGTTATCCGAAGAAATAATTTCTTTGCCCGAAGCGGGCAAGGGGATCGCGCTTTTTTTGGACGCCGAATTGCAAAAAAAAGCGGCCATGGAGCTGGAGCGGGTCATAAAAGCGGTGGGCAGTAAAAAAGGCGCGGTCGTGATGATGGACCCCAGAAATGGCGCTATTTTGGCTTTGGCGAGTTATCCAAGATTTGACAATAATTTATTTAGCACGACTACTAATTCAACCGCTTTTGCCCGCCTTTTTGAGTCCGCTTATCAGCCGCTTTTTAATCGGGCGATTTCCGGCCAATATCCGCCCGGCTCCACCATCAAGCCGTTCACGGCCGCGGCCGCTTTGCAGGAAAAAATTATTTCAGCTGATAAATCGGTTGATTGCCACGGCCTGATAGAAATTCCGAACCAATACGACCGCAGTATCACTTATAAGTTTCGCGACTGGGCCACGCACGGCATAACGGCTTTGCGAAAAGCCATCGCGATTTCGTGCAATGTTTATTTCTACACCATTGGCGGGGGATATGGAGGCCAGGCAGGGCTTGGGCCAACCCGCATTAAAAAATATCTGCAGATTTTCGGCTGGGGAGAGAAAACAGGCATTGATTTGCCCGGGGAAAAAAGCGGTTTTATTCCGGACAGGCAATGGAAAGAAACAGTCAAAAAAGAGCCGTGGCGGGACGGCGACACTTATCACTTTTCCATTGGCCAGGGCGACCTTTTGGTCACGCCCGTTCAGGTGGCCGCGGCTTACTCGGCCATTGCCAACGGCGGAACGATTTACCGTCCCAGAATTGTTGACAAGATAGTCGGCCCTGATAAAAATATTATTGAACAGACAAAACCGGAAGTTATCGGACAGGTGGCGGTTGACAAAGAGAACTTAAAAATCGTCAGAGAGGGAATGAGAGAAGGCGTGCTTTACGGCTCTTCGGTGGCGCTGAATAGTTTGCCGGTTTCATCGGCCGCCAAAACCGGCACGGCCCAAACCTCAAAAGACGGCTATTATCAAAACTGGGTCTCGGTTTTCGCGCCTTATGAAAATCCGGAGGTGGTGCTGACCGTGGTGGTGGAGGATGTGCAAGGATTGCAAGCGGCGGCCATACCCGTGGC
>CAYHTF010000039.1:0-4075 GCA_964359535.1 uncultured Candidatus Saccharibacteria bacterium
AACTGGCATCATATCACTATTGTCTCGTCAGCCAGCATCACCGCCAACACGGTCAATTTGGGCAAGAACAGCACGACTTATTACACGGGTTTGCTTGACGACATCCGCGTATACAACTACGCCCGCACGGCTGACCAAATTAAGCAGGATTATAATGTGGGAGCGAGTTTGCATTTGGGGCAATAATATAATAAATAGGGGAGATAGGGGGGATAATATAATAAGGGAAATAAGGGGATAGAAATAAGGGGCTATATTATATATGTATAAAGCGGGATACGAATATTTATTGGCTTTTAAGCTTACCGTGCCTTTATATGATTACACAGCAGAGTTTTGCGAGCGCTGGATCGGCAAGTATTCCCGCACCAAAGACCAAATGGAGCAGGCCGCCAGAAGTGGCAGTCACCCCAGTAGTAGAGCAAAGCTCACTACGGGGCAAGAAACATTGCCGAGGGCTGTAAACAGCAAGGACTGAAAGGATATATTAAACTGGTGGGCGTGGCGCGCGGTTCTTTGGAAGAATTACTTAAAGATTATCAGGCATTTGCTCGGCAAAATAATTTAGAGATTTGGGGAGGAGAACGGGTGAAAAGGGAAATAGGGGAAATAAGGGAGATATGGGAAATACTACGCGCTACCCCCTCTCTCCCTGATAACCCCAATTTCCCCAATCTCCCCGATGATAAAACTAGGGCGGTGAATTTGCTGATTACTCTTATTAGCCAAGCGAATTATTTATTGGATAGGTTGGCGGAATCGCTTAAAGAAAAACACCGCAAAGAAGGTGGCCTTACCGAGAAACTGTATAGGGAGAGAAAAGAGTATAGGGGGTATTGAATAGGGGAGATAGGGGGGATAATATAATAAGGGAAATAAGGGGATAGAAATAAGGGGCTATATGGAAGATAATAAAAAATACTCCCGATTTTCCTTATTTCCCATATTTCCCTTATTGCCCTTATTATTATTGTTAGTTTGAAAAAACATTTTAAAAAGCTATAATAACAAAATAAAACAAAAAAATATGAACTTCAACAAGCTCATCACGGTTCTTCTTTGCGTAGAGGTTTTTTTAGCGCCCTTGTTTTTTCTGCCCTGGTCGCGGGCTACGGGCGGGTATTCGGACCCGGTGTTTTTCAGCAAAACGATTTTGCTGGTTGTTTTTACTTTGGCTTCGCTTCTTATTTTTTTATTCCAGGCGGTTCAGGAAGGCAGAATAAAATTGCGAAGAACGCCGTTTGATTTTTTTATCGTCGCATTTCTGCTTTTCTACACTTTGGCTTTTGCTTTTTCGCGAGATAAATATATTTCTCTTTTCCACTGGCTTGTTGTTTTGTGCCTGGGGGTTTTCTACTTTTTGGTTGTGAATGTGATGGAGCGCCGAGAAAAGCTGCTTACTTGTTTTATGGGGTCGCTGGCCGCGGTTGGCGCTATGTTTTTAATTTCGCTGTTTCTGCCTTTTGTTCGGACCGCGCTTGGGGGCATATTGAACCCGTTGGGCAATCAGACAAACTTAATCGCTTTTATGGCGGTTGGGGCGGTCATTGCGCAAACTCTACTGATAAGAAGGGAAATAGGGGAGATATTTAATAAGGGAAATGGGGGAGATAAGGGGGATAATATAATAAGGGAGATAGGGGGAATAAGGGGCAAGATAAAAACGGCTGGTTGCTTTTTGTGTCTGGCGATTTTTTTGGCAGTTATCGCCATTGTTAATTTTCGACTCGGCTTGATTTTGCTGGCTGGGGGAAGTTTGGTTTTGGTTAGTTTGGTTATGGCTAAAGCCGCGGCTTTTGACTTGAAGAAAAAATGGCTGGTTCTGCCTCTGCTCATTGCCTTGGCTTCGCTTTTCGCCATATTTCTGAACGCCCCGCCTATTTACAACGCCAAACTGCCGGTTGAGGCGTCTTTGTCGCAGAATATTTCTTTGAAAACGGCTTTTCAGGAGAGCGTTAAAAATATTTTTGGCGCCGGGCCCGGCAATTTTAGCATTGCTTACGCCAGATACAAGCCCGAAGTTATAGCGCAGGATTTTTTGTGGCAGACCCGTTTTAACCAGGCCTCTTCGCAGTTCGCCGAGGTTTTGTCTTCGTCCGGTTTTCCGGGACTGGCCGCTTTTTTGGCGCTCTCATTGCTGGCCGCGGTCGTCTTCTTTTTGCGGGGCAGATGGCTACCAGCGATGCTGATTTTGCTGGCGGTGTGCTGGTATTTAAGTTTTAACACCGTCTGGTGGCTTTTGTTTTTTACCCTTTTGGCCGTTGACGCGCCCAGAAAAGACGGCAAGTTATTTGAGTTTTCTTTGAAAAAATCGTCCAATGGAATGTTCACGCTCTCTCTGCTTTTTGTGGCCATCTTGGTTTTGGTTATTTTCTTTGTTTCTTTTATCGGCAAGATTTATTTAGCGGATTATTACTTCAACAAAGGAGACATCAACAACGCGTTAAGATACAACCCCAAAGAACCCGCGTATTATACTATTCAAGCGGATAAAGTTTTCGCGCAAGCGGTTGCCGCTGTTGGCTTGGCAGATAAAACACAGGCGTTAACACTGGCGGGGCAGGCCTTAAATTACACCAAGGTGGCGTTTGATTTATCGCCGAATAATGTGGCGGTTTGCGAAAAACGGGCTTTGCTTTTGGAGCAGGCGCGGTCTTTTGTGACTGGGAGCGGGGACTGGGCGGCGCGGACATATCAGGCGTGCATAGTTTTGGAGCCGGCCAATCCGCTGTTTTACCAGCAGCTTGGCATTTCTTTGGATATGCAGGGCGATAGCGAAAAAGCGATTGGCGAATTAAAAGAGGCCGTTAGATTGCGGCCCCAGCTTTCAACCGCTCAATATGAACTGGGACGGATGTATTACAACGCGGGCGATATGGCTAAGTCCGAGGAGAGCTTTCGGGAGGCTGTTTTATATTCTCCGGATTATGCCAACGCGCTGTATGGCTTGGCGTTAGTGTATCAAAAGCAAGGCAAGAAGGCCGAGGCAGTTTTGCTTTTGAAAAGGGTTTTGCAGTTAAATCCGAATGCCGAGGCCGTGAGAGCGAAAATCATTGAACTGGGCGGCTAATTTTATGAAAAATATTCAGGATTTTGATGTTCAAAATAAGCGGGCGCTGGTACGGTGCGATTTTAATGTCCCCCTGGACGACAGGGGAAATGTTTTGGAGGATTTTCGGCTCAAGAAAACATTGCCCACGATTGAATATTTGCTCAAGAACTCGGCGAGAATAATTCTTATCAGCCATCTGGGAGAGGGCGAGGCCAGCTTAAAACCGATTGCCGTTAAACTTGAAGAACTGCTCGGCCGGCCTGTTCAATTTGTAAGGGATTGCGTTGGGCCGGTAGCGCAAGACGCGGCTGATAAAATGAAAGACGGAGATATTTTGCTTTTGGAAAATTTGCGTTTTTATTCCGGCGAAAAAGAGAACGACAGCGATTTTGCCGGCCGACTGGCCAAGTTAGCGGATGTTTATATCAACGATGGTTTTTCAGTGTGCCACCGGGCGCACGCATCCGTGGTGGCCATCACGCGATTTTTGCCTTCTGGCGCCGGACTTTTACTGCAAAGTGAAGTCAAAACCCTCACAGGACTTTTGGAAAAACCGGCCCGGCCTTTAACCGTGCTCATTGGCGGGGTCAAGGTGTCGTCAAAAGCGGCTGTGATAAAAAGATTTCTGGATATTGCCGACTATGTGTTGTTGAACAACAAAATCACCGACTCTCTGGAAAAAGAGGATCCGGAGGTGAACCGGACAAATCCGCGCCTGTGGCTGGCCATTGACGGCGGCCCTGACATTGGCCCGGAGACCATTAAGGCGTTTTCCGAGATTATCAAGAGAGCAAAAACTATTTTTTGGTCAGGGCCAATGGGGTTGGTGGAGGATAAAAAGTTCGCGGCCGGCTCTTTGGCCGTGGTAGAGGCCATTATTGAGAGCGGCGCTTTTTCAGTGGCCGGCGGGGGAGACACTACTGGTTTTCTTGAGGCCTATAATTTAATAGATAAATTTAGTTATGTTTCAACGGGCGGCGGGGCAATGCTGGAGTTTTTAAGCGGCAAGGTTTTGCCGGGAAT
>CAYHTF010000040.1:0-3831 GCA_964359535.1 uncultured Candidatus Saccharibacteria bacterium
TAAAACCCTTCGGGTTTTGATATACCATTCACTTATTGTACTCCATCTCTTGGACGGGTCAACTATCAGCCCGGCTTTAACGCCTTTTATGTTTTTTGAAACAAAATACAGATAATCCGGGTTGTATAAAAACACGGCCGGAGCGATATCAATCAAAGCGTTTTGGAATTTGGCGTATTTTTGGCCCCTTTCTTTGCCACTCATCGCTTTTCTGGCTCCTTCAAGCAATGTGTCGCTGGTTTTGTCCTCGTAAGCGGAAAGATTCAAGCCCGGGTCGTTCTTTTGGGTTGAGTGCCAAAAAGGAAAAGGGTCGGGAATACTTGCCAAAACATTGCCAAAAAGCAAACTTTCGTAATTGCGTTTTTTAATGTAATCTTTTTCCAGCTCTCCCAGCCCTATTTTTTGAATTTCCACTTGAACACCGATATTTTCCCATTGCTGTTTTAATAATTCGGCTGTCTGAACTAATGGCGACTGGTTCACGGTGGTTAAAGTAATTTTAAGCGGAGTTGTTTCCTGAGGCGACTTGCCACACACGGCGTTTAGCTTGGCGCGAGTGCTAGCCAAAACTGTGCCCGTGCCGTCGGTAAGGCCAGCTGGCTTGAGAATATCAGAGGCGTATTTCTCTTGGAAGCGAATGACCGCCTTTTTGGTGCTTTCGCCGAAATTGCCGTTGATAGTGCCTTCGGGATATACTATCGTGTCTTTTGCCAAGCATTTTTGCAGAGCGCTTACCTCCGGGCCGCTGTCGCCCTTTTGCAGATTTTTACTGATGGTTGCGGCCGCTGTCGTTTTAACTGTTTTTTCAACCTTGCCGTCGTTGTTTTGGTCGGTCCAGCCCGCTTTTTCCAGCAGTTCTTTGGCCTTGACCGGGTTGAATTCGTAGATTTTAGTTGGCTCGGAATAATTGTAAATATCGGGCAGAACCGGCGATTCTACCGGCTTGCCCAAGCCGCCAAGCACATTATTGACGATTTCTTCTTTATTCGTGCCGTAGTTTAAGGCCTGACGGATTGTTTTATCTTTAAGAATAGGGGATTGTTTCAAATTGAAAAAAACAGCAAAATAGCGCGGCATAATTAAGCGGTAAAACGAAAAGCGGTTTTCAAAAAATGACGGGCTGGTTGCGCTAACAGCGAAACCGTCTACCTCGCCTCGGTTCGCGGCCTTAATCAGTCCGGTTTCGTTATCATAGAATAAAAGCTGGATTTTGCTGATAAACGGTTTTTCGCCCGCGTATCTTGGATTTACTTCAAGAGTTATGGTTTTCACATACCCGGATTTGTCCTGTTTCAAAGACGCCACCTTAAAAGGGCCGGAGCCCACGGGCTGGAGATTCTCAGCCGCCAAAGAAAATTTTTCAGCCGGGATATTTTCCCAAATATGTTTTGGCAAGAGCTTGAACGCGGTTGTTTCCAAAAACGGCGGGTACGGGTCTTTGAGCGTGAAACGGATTTCCGTGTCGGAAATTTTTTCGGTTTCAACGCCCAGAAAGCTTACTCTTAAAGGGCTTTTATAATCAGAGTTTTGTATGGTTTTAACGGTAAAAAGAATGTCCTCAACGGTTAGGGGCTGGCCGTCCTGCCAAAAAAGTCCGGCTTTGAGCTTAAAATAAAATACGCGGCCGCTTTCCTCAATCTTGTATTGTTCGGCCAAGTCCGGAATAATTTTGCCTTGAGCGTTATATTTAACCAGCCCGGAAAAGATGAGCTCGGACACATCGCGGTCAACATCGTTGGCGGGCGCGTAAATCGGATTTAGCCATCTGGGCTGGCCAACCAAACCTTCGCGGTAGACACCGCCGCCAGCCGGCTGGGCCTGGCTGTATTTAATGTATTCACAACGAATCAAAACAATAGCCGAACCTATAAAAAGACACACGCAAGCCAGCAGAAATATTTTTTCTTTAAGGGTGAGGAGCTTGAAAAATTTAAGGCATTGGCGCGGAGAACGAAAACTTTTCAGCGATTTTTTCATTGCTGAAAAAATCGCCGCAATTCGCAAACCAAAGTTTGACGGGCTACTCATATATAAGAGGGTTTTTTAAACGATTAAATTGAGCACCGCCAAAACGATAAAAAGGACAGCTAGTGCCATTGTGCCCCAGAAGAGTTTTTTTTGCAGTCCTCGCCGGCTGGCGTAAACAGCTTCTCCGCCACCGCCAAAAGCCGAGCCTAAAGCCGTGCCTCTCTGCTGTAAAAGTATAGCGGCGATAAGAAGTATTGAAATAATGATTTGCAAATATGGAAGATATGTCATCTTAATGTTTGTCTTTTATGAATAATCCCAGCAGAATTCCAAGACCCCAGACAATAAGCGAGGTAAGGAAAAGCGGCCAGATGCCTTTAATTATAAGGCCGGGAAAAAGTATGTCTGCTCCCCAAACCAAAGCCATATTGATAATAAAGCTAAAAAGGCCGAGTGTTAGAATTCGCAAGGGCAAAGACACTAACTTAAGAATCGGTTTGACAAAATAATTTAAAACGCCCAAAATCGCGCCGGCCATCAGCAATATTTTCAAACCGCCTTCAACTTGGACAGAGGGAATAAATCGGCTGGCCAGGTAAAGCCCTAAAATAGCGGCGATTAATTGAGAGATAAATCTTTTGAGAGACATTAATATATAGTAGCGAGAAAAATAGGACAAGTCAATTGAACGCGGTTTTGTTCCTTAATTTTCTATGGTAAGCGATGGCAAATCTGTGCGCCTCGTCTCTTAGGCGCAAAATTAAGTTCGCGACATTGTTCGGCAATCTTTTCCCCAACGCGGTTAGTTGATTTTTCTTAAAAATCTAGTAAAATGAAAGTATAGTTATGGAGATTAATATACAGCGAAAAGAGGCCATTGAGGCCATAAAAACAGTGCGAAATCTTAAAGATTTGGACGCGGTTTTTAAGCGATATTTGGGCAAAAAAGGGGAAATTGCTTTGGTTTTGGCCGGGCTGGCCGAATTGACCGGTGAGCAAAAAAAGGTAATCGGCCAAAAGGCCAATCAATTTAAGCGAGAAATTACCGAGGCAATCAACGGGAAAAAAGCGGAATTAAAGGAACTGGCATTGGTAGAAAGCGATGATATGGAATGGTTGGATATTACCGCGCCGGGCAAAAAGATGTCGTTGGGCCATTTGCATCCATTAACGCTCGCCCAAAGAAAAGCCAGTGAGATTTTTCAGCAAATGGGTTTTGAAGTAGTGGATGGCCCGGAAGTAGAAAGCGAATGGTATAATTTTGACGCTTTGAATGTGCCAAAAGACCATCCGGCCAGAGATATGTGGGACACATTCTGGCTTCGCCAAAAAAAGTTATTATTAAGAACGCATACCAGTCCGGTGCAAATAAGATATATGGAAAAGCGCCAGCCGCCCTTGCGGATTATCGCGCCCGGCCGGGTTTTTAGATACGAGGCCACCGACGCGTCCCACGAAATCAATTTTTATCAAATAGAAGGATTGATGGTTGGCGATGATATTTCAGCGGCTAATTTCAAAGCCATAATTCAGGAATTTTTGCGAAGATTTTTCAACAAGCCCGTCAGTGTGAGGTTGCGGCCAAGCTATTTCCCGTTCGTGGAGCCGGGCTTTGAAATTGATATGAGCTGTGTTGTTTGCGCGGGCAAGGGCTGTTCGCTTTGCTCGCGAACCGGCTGGCTGGAAGTGGCTGGGGCGGGTATGGTTAATCAAGCGGTTTTTAAGGCCGTGGGCTTCAAGCCGCGGGAATACCAGGGATTCGCTTTTGGCATGGGCTTGGATCGTTTGGCAATGATGAAATATAAAATAAACGATATCAGATTATTTTATGAGGGCGATTTTAGATTCTTAAAACAATTTTAA
>CAYHTF010000041.1:0-1279 GCA_964359535.1 uncultured Candidatus Saccharibacteria bacterium
TTATTCACAGGTTGACAGTTTTTCCATTAGCGGATAAATTAAGAGGTAGTTGAGTAAAAACAATAATAAAAAAATATGCAAATCAACATCAGCAAGAATCTTACGCCTTTCGCTATCGTTATCGCCGCCTTAGTGGTGGCTGGCGCGGTTATTTTTAGCGGGATTTATAACAAAAACGAAAAGAAAAGCGCGACTGATCAAGGAACGGAGCAAGTTGTGGCGGGCGAACCCGAACTGCCGGCCGAAGTTCCGCAATACGACACTGCTACTTTGAAAAAGTTTGCCGAATGCTTAACCAGCAAGGGAATGAAGTTTTACGGCGCTTCCTGGTGCTCGTGGTGCAAAAAGGAAAAAGATTCTTTTGGCGACGCTAAAGGCTCTTTGCCCTACATTGAGTGCGTTGACCCACAAGACCAGCAGAAACTAACGCCCGAATGCGAAAAGGCGGGTATTCAAAGTTTTCCAACCTGGCAATTGCCGAACGGCACAAAAGAAGCTGGCTTCAAAACCATTGATCAGCTGGCCGCGACTTCCGGCTGCGAGATTGGAAGGTAGAGTTGCTTTAATAGATATGCCAAAAGTACGGGTTTTTTCCACGCCATTTTGTCCATATTGCGTGACTCTCAAAGAGTTTTTAAAAGCGAACAAAATAGAGTTTGACGAGTTTGATGTGGCGCAAGACGAGAAAGCCCGAGACGATATGATTGCCAAGTCAAAGCAAATGGGCGTGCCAGTGGTGGAAATAGACGACCAAATGATAATAGGGTTTGACCGGCAAAAGATAAGCGAGCTGTTAAATATCAAAATTTAATATGACAAAAATTGCGATAAACGGTTTCGGCCGTATTGGCCGGCTGGTTTTGCGCCACATTCTTGGAAATCACCCCAACCTTAAAGTGGCGGCGATTAATGATTTGGGCGATGTCAAAACATTGGCGCATTTGTTTCAGTACGACTCGGTTTATCGCCGTTTTAACGGCCAGGTCCAAGCCAAAGAAAATTCGATTTTGATTGATGGAGCTGGCCGCCAGCAGGAGATTAAAATTACGCGCGAATGCGACCCGGAAAAATTGCCCTGGAAAGAGCTGGGCGTTGAGATTGTTTTGGAGTGCACCGGCGAGTTTTACGATATGGCAAGCGCGCATAAACATTTATCGGCCGGAGCAAAGCAAGTCATAATTTCCGCGCCGGCCAAAGAGCCGGAGATTCGCAGTTTTATTTTGGGCGTTAACGCTGATGATTTCGACCCGGCCAAAGACGCGATTTGCGATATGAGTTC
>CAYHTF010000041.1:1379-3689 GCA_964359535.1 uncultured Candidatus Saccharibacteria bacterium
GTTTCGGTGGTGGATTTAATCTGCGAAACGCGAAAAGCGACAACTGCTCAGGAATTGAACGAGCTTTTCAAAAAGGCCTCTCAATCCAAAGAGCTCAAAAACATTTTGGCCGTGGAGGATCAGCCCCTGGTTTCTTCCGACTATATTGGCGTTTGTTTCTCTTCTATCGTTGATTCTTCTTTGACAATGGCGAACGGTAATATGGTCAAGGTGGTTGCCTGGTACGATAACGAATACGGTTATACCTGCCGTTTGGCTGAGTTTGCCGAGTATGTCGCCAAAAAAATATAAATATTTTCAAGGGTATCCCGCCCCAGCAGTATATGATTGTCTGGGACTTTGTTTTTTTACTGGCTGAGTTATAATAGATAAAACGCTAAAAAAATGTTAAAGAAAGACAATTCATATTTTCCTTCCGAGGAAATAAAAAAGCGCGCCCAAGCGAGTGACCCGGCCATTTATCAGGAGGCCGCGAAAGACCCAATTAGGTTTTGGGAAAAGTTGGCCAACGAACTTTTTTGGTTTAAAAAATGGGACCAGGCCTTCTCTCACCAGCCGCCTTATTTTAAGTGGTTTTCGGGCGGCAAAATAAACATCACGGCCAATATCTTTGAAAATAATCCGGCCGGTTTTGAAAAAATCAAAGACAAGCCCGCTTTAATCTGGCAGGGGGAGCCAGCCGAGCAGGCGCCCCAAGTTTTCACCTACGGCCAGCTTTTAAAAGAAGTTAATCAATTAGCCAACGGCCTTAAAAAATTGGGCGTGGCAAAAGGGGACAGGGTAGGCATTTATCTGCCGATGATTCCGGAAGTGGCTATATCAATGCTGGCGTGCGCCAGAATCGGCGCGGTTCACACGGTTGTTTTTTCCGCTTTTTCTCCGGCCGCTCTTCAAGTGAGATTGCAAGGTAGCGAGGCCAAGGTTTTGATTACCGCGGACGGCTATTTTCGAAGAGGACAGGTAGTGGATTTAAAAAAGAACGCGGACTTTGGAGTTGGCGAGACAGCGGTAGAAAAAATAATCGTGGTCAAGCGCGCGGCCAACGAAGTTGCCTGGCAGGAGGGCAGGGACATCTGGTGGGATAATGTTGTTAAAGAAGAATCAGCGAGTTGCGAGACGGAAATGATGGACTCCGAGGATTTGCTTTTTCTTTTGGCCACTAGCGGCTCAACCGGCAAGCCCAAATTAGTGATGCACGCTTGCGGCGGTTATACTGTTCAGGCCTATTGGACCGGAAAATATATTTTTGATTTTCAGGAAAACGATATTTTTTGGTGCACATCCGACCCTGGCTGGGTTACGGGCCACACTTATACCATTTATTCGCCCTTGCTTAATGGTATCGCCACTTTTATGTTTGAAGGCGCGCCGGACTGGCCGGAGCCGAACAGATGGGCGCAAATTATTGACACTCAGAAAGTAACGATTTTTTATACCGCGCCCACGGCTATCAGGATGTTTGAAAAATACGGCGCGGATATTTTGCAAGGTCAGGGTTTTGAGTCGTTGCGGCTTTTGGGCTCGGTGGGCGAGCCCATAGACGAAGCGGCTTGGCTTTGGTTTTTTAAGGAGGTTGGTAAAGAAAAATGTCCGCTGGTTGACACCTGGTGGCAAACAGAAACCGGCGGCATTTTAATCAGTTCTCTGCCCGGCATCGGCCCTTTCAAGCCAACATTTACTGGTTTGCCTTTTCCCGGAATAAATATAGATATTTTAGACGATAGCGGCCAATCCTGTCCTCCGGACAAAGAAGGCGATTTAGTTATCAGGCCGCCGTTTTCTCCCGGCCTTTTACGGGGGCTTTACAATAATCCGGAAAAATATCTGGAAACATATTGGAGCCAGCGCGGCCCGGATATTTATTTTACCAGCGACGCGGCTTTTCGGGATAAGGATGGCCTGGTTAGAATTCTCGGAAGAGTGGATGATGTTATCAAGGTGGCTGGGCATCGCCTGGGTACCGGGGAGATGGAAAACGCCATTGCCAAGCATCCGGAAATCAGAGAAGCGGCCGTGGTGGGCGTACCAGACCCAATCAAAGGGGAAACGCCCGTGGCCTTTGTTGTTTATACGGGAGAGAGGCCGGCCGAAGAAATAAAAAAGGAAGTTGTGACGGAGATTAGAAAAGAAATCGGGCCAATCGCTTCTCCCAAAGAAGTTTATTTGGTTGAAGACCTGCCCAAAACAAGGAGCGGCAAAATTATGAGGCGAATTTTGAAAAAACTTTTAACCGGCGAAGACCCGGGCGACCTTTCCACTCTGTCCAACCCGGAAAGCGTGGAGAGGATAAAGAAAAAACTATGAAAAAAC
>CAYHTF010000042.1:0-3266 GCA_964359535.1 uncultured Candidatus Saccharibacteria bacterium
GCGATTATTGTGGCGCCGGTGCGTTTTTTTGTTTTCCAGCCGTTTTTGATTGACGGCCAGTCAATGGAGCCGAATTTTGAAAATCACGACTATTTGATTATTGACGAGTTTTCCTATCATTTCCGACAGCCCCAAAGAGGCGAGGTCATTGTGTTTAAGGCGCCAAACGACCCGACCAAACGCTATATCAAGCGCGTTATTGGCCTGCCCGGGGAAACCGTGCTGGTAAAGAATGGTGAGGTGATTGTTTATCCGCCAGCCGAGGCGATTATGCCCTCGCCGCCGTCTATTCCGTATAAACTCAGAGAAACCGGCTACTTGCCAGATAGCTTAACCACGCCCGGGGAGGCCAAAGTAAAGCTTAACGAAAACGAGTATTTTGTTTTGGGCGATAACCGAAACGGTTCTTACGATTCGCGGTATTGGGGTTCTGTGCCCGAGAAAAACATTATCGGCCGGGCGCTTTTGCGGCTTTGGCCCATAACCGCCGCGGCCAAAATGCAGACACCTGTATATTAAATAATATGAAAAAATTAAAATTTCAATCGCCTTCGGGTATGCACGACATTTTGCCCGAAGACCAGCCGTATTTTCAAAGAGTGGCCGAAGTGACAGCCAATTTAGTTGAGTTTTACGGGTTTAAAAGAATAGACCCGACTGTTTTGGAAAATGTTGAGGTTTTTACTCGAGGCATAGGCGAAGTGACGGACATTGTGGAAAAGGAAATGTATGTTCTCAAAACCCGGGGCGGCGACGCTTTGGCTATGCGGCCAGAGTTCACGGCTGGGATAGCGCGTTCCTATATTGAGCACGGTATGTGCGCTTTGCCTCACCCGGTCAAGCTTTACACGACTGGCCCGATTTTTCGCGCCGAGAGGCCGCAAGCTGGTAGATATCGGCAATTTAACCAGTGGGATTTGGAGGTTTTTGGCGAGGACAGTCCGGCCATTGACGCTCAGGTTATCCAGGTATGCTGGAACATTCTGCGGGAGCTGGGTCTGCGAGACATAATTGTGGAGGTCAACAGCATCGGCGACAGCCAGTGCCGGCCCTACTACAAAAAGCTTTTAATGAATTATCTGCGCTCGCGGCAAAACAATATGTGCGCTGATTGCCGAGCGCGTCTTAAAAAAAATCCGTTAAGGGTTTTGGACTGCAAAGAGGAAAGGTGCCGAAAGGTTGTGTCCAACGCCCCCAAAATTGTTGACCATCTTTGCGAACCCTGCAATAACCATTTTAAGGAGGTTTTGGAATTTTTGGACGAGCTGGAATTGCCCTACCGCTTAAATCATTGCCTGGTGCGCGGGCTTGATTATTACACACGCACTGTTTTTGAGATTTTCAGCGAAGGTGTTCCGGTCAAAAAAGACAAGGAAAAGAAAAAAGAAGGGTCGGCAAATGAGGCCTGCCCGATTGAAACGCCCGGCCAGATTGCTTTGGTTGGGGGCGGCCGTTTTGACAATCTGATTAAAATGCTGGGCGGAAAAGATACGCCCGCCTGCGGCGCGGCTAGTGGCATAGAGCGGTTAGTTAATTTAATGAAAACGCAAGGCGTGCGGCCGACCAAGCCCCTTTTGCCCCAGGTTTTTTTGGCGCAAATCGGCATTTTGGCCAAAAGGAAAAGTTTGCGTCTTTTTGAAGAGTTCAGAAAGTCGCGAATCAGGGTAGTGGAGTCGCTGGGACGGGATTCTTTGAAAGCGCAATTGGGTAGGGCGCAAAAAGCGGAAGTCAGATACGCTTTGATTTTGGGACAGCAAGAGGCCTTGGACGGCACGGTTATTATTCGGGATATGGGAGTAGGGCGGCAGGAAACCGTAAAGCTGGAAAGAGCGGTGGAGGAGATGAAAAAACGGCTGAAAAAGTAAAATTATGGAAGATTGTCTTTTTTGTAAAATAATCAATAAAGAGGTGCCCGCAGATTTCGTTTATGAAGACGAAAATTACGCGGTTTTCCAAGACATTCACCCGGTCGCGCCCTTTCATGTTTTAGTGGTGCCGAAAGCGCATATCCCGACGGTCAATCATTTGGAGCAGAAAGACGAAAAAACAATGGGCGGTTTGATTTTAACCGCGCAAAAAGTGGCGCAAAAAAATAATATCGCGGGCTACAAACTTTTAATCAATGTGGGCAAAGACGGCGGCCAGCTTATTGACCATATCCATCTGCACCTAATGTCCGGCCGAACAATCCACAAGTCGGAAATAATGGAAAAAATGTGAGAGACCCGTTGAAGTAATTTAATGTTGACTCGGGGCGTTTTTTAGAGTAAAATCAAAAATATGGAAACGAATTTTCACTACAATATTATTTTCAGACCCGAACCCGAAGGCGGTTTTACGGTTGTTGTGCCCAGCTTGCCCGGGTGCGTTAGCTATGGCAAAGATTTAGCGGAGGCCAAGAAAATGGCCATTGACGCGATAAAGGGGTATATTGCCAGCTTGAAAAAGCACAAAGAGCCCGTTCCCAGCGACGAAGAAAGTTTTGTCGCTTCCGTGGATATTACAAGAATACCGGCCTATGCCTAAACTGCCGCCAATTACGCCAAAGAAGTTATTGAAGATTTTAAATAAATGTGGCTTCCATGCAGACCATGCTACTGGAAGCCATATTATTTTATATAACCCGGAAAATAAAAAACGCGCAGTTGTGCCTTTTCACCTTAAAGATTTACCCAAGGGCACATTGGCGAGTATTTTGGCCGAGATAGGTATAAGTAAAAACGATTTTTTGAAGCTGTTGGGTCAAGAACCTCATTGAAATTTCAGGTTCTTTTTTATTTTTTTCGCCATCGAAAAGTCGGCGAGCCGTTTTGGTTTATGCGTAAAAATATCAGTCCCTTTTTCGTTATAGCGCGGCACAAGGTGCCAGTGCACATGTTTTATCTCGTCCATATAAATCAGATGAACCTTTTTTATCTTGAATGTTTTCAGTAAAGCGTTTCTGATCGCGCTTACCGTATCCATTAAATAGTCGTAATCCCTGTCTGTTAGTAAATGCAAATCAGCCACTTCTTTTTTCCAAACAACGACAATGTGGCCATTGGTAATCGGGTAGTTCGCCAAACAAACATAGAGTTTCTCATCCTCATAGATAATGGCGCCACTTTTCGGTTTTGGCAGTCTTGTCATCATAATTTGTCAATTCTATATTACAGTATAACAAAGCTGGCGGAAATAAAAAGGCAGTCCAAATGGATTGCCTTGCTGGCAAGGGATTCCTCCTAATCTCCTTGTATTAAATGTTCCATTCCCCGTTTTAGTGCGGG
>CAYHTF010000043.1:0-3180 GCA_964359535.1 uncultured Candidatus Saccharibacteria bacterium
ATGCCTATCACAAAATCCGCGAAAAAGGCCTTGCGCCAGAATATTACCCGGAAGAAAAGAAATGTCCAGAGAAAAGACAAAGTAAAACGGCTCATTAAAGAGGCGAAAAAACTCGTGGCTCAAAAAAAGTTTGACGAGGCGAAAAATATTTTGCCTCGCGTCTATAAGGCATTAGACAAAACCGCCAAAATTGGCGTTATCAAAAAAAATACGGCCAGCCGAAAGAAATCCCGATTGACCAAATTCATCAACAAGGGTCAAATTTCGGCCACCAGCAAGTCCAGCGCCAAATAAGGGTCAATTTTACCGGACTTGATGGCCACATCTGCCTGAAAAATTTTCCGGTAGATTTTTTTTATTTTCTCAAGAGTGAACTTTTGGGCTTGAGAGCAAGTTTTTCTGACCACAAACGGGTGCAGTTTTGTTTTGCTTAAAATCACCGGATAAGGCTGGCCTTTTTCCATCAAATCCTTAACGACAAGCAGATTGCGCGCCTGGTAATTAAACATCGTTAAAAGATAAAGAGGCGCATCGCCTTTTTCCAAGTGGCGATGCAGTAATCTTAATGCCCGTCCTTTATCTCGTTCGGCCAAAGCGTCTATGGTTTTAAAAATATCAGTTTCAATCTTTGACTTTGTTAAAAGCTCAACGGCGCTCTGTGTTATTCTTTTCTCGCCCTGAGACAGGATATGAGCGGAAAGTTTTTGTATTTCCTGACTGGCCTGCCAAAGGTCGCTGCCGGTTGCCTGAATCAAAGCGCTAACGGCTTCGGGTTCAATTTCCAAACCATACTGTTTGGCTTGTTTCTGCAGCCATTTTTTAAGCGCCAGCCCTTCCAGTAAAGGAAAATCAAAACATTCGGCCTTACTTTTTAAGAACTTCAAAAGCGTGTCTTTGGCTAAGACGGCGCCTTTTTCGTAAATTAAAATAATATCATCTGTTTTTAAAAACTTCTCGCCGGCTTTCAAAATATCTTCTTTAGCCTCTTGCTTGCCAAAAACACTGGTTAAAACGAAAAACTTCTTCTCTTTGAACATAGAAAAAACAGCCAAGCCGTCCAAAATATCTTGAAATCGCGTTTCAAGCAAATCAAAATACCGCAAACTCAAACCCTTTGGGTTGTTTTTTTGATACTGTTCAACCAGCCCCTTGAACTTTGCTTGCGACTGATAAGTGTCCGTACCGTAAATAAAAATAATCATTTTACTTTATTAAGATAATAATTTGCGATAAAGCGCCGGCCAAGAGAACGGCCAGCAATAAAAATAAAACAAAGCCGGGAATCTTCAAACTGTACTCGGGCTGCCGGTCGCCCATTGTTTTGGCTTTTCTAAAAGCCAGCAAAATCAAACCGCCGTCAATCACGCCGATAAAAGCGCCTGCCACACCGATAACTCCGATAAAACTCCGCAAGCCGGCCAAGAAAAGAGCTATCGGCGCCACAGCGATAAAAATATCGGCCAGCCGTTTATTGATATTCAAGTCGTGAATAAGCGTATTTTTCAAATTAATAGCCCAAAAAAGATATGAAGTCGTGATGGCCAAAATGCCAAATAAAGCTCCTAAACGAACTATGCCCGAACCCAAGTAAGGCGATAGACCTTTTAAGGCGTCCGGAGAAACATTCTGGCCGGAAACCCCGACAACAACAGCGGTAAAACCGGCGTATAAGAGCAAGGGAATAAGCGAGCCCAAAGAAATCGCCCAGATAAAAATACGGCCGCTTTTGGCGTTGTGCTGGCCGCTAGACGAAAGTAGAATTTCCTCAATTTCCGGTATGGCTGCTATGCCGATAAAAGCGAACAAAATAACGCCATAGGGCAGGAATAACTGCTGGTAATCAATACCGGAAAAATGGGCGATATTTATCTTTGGCCCGCCCCAAGCGACAATCGCCACCATAACACCAATAAGTAAAACAGCCATAACCAGTTCCACCGCGGCCACTGCTTTTAATCCTCGCCACACGCCAATGGATAAAATCGCCCAAAAGACAATGGCAATAAGAACATTAAACGAAGCAAGCGATGGAAAAAGCAGGGACACAAAGTCCGCGGCCAAAATGATATACGCCAAAAGCGCGGCGCATATGCCAAAAATCGCGGAAAAAACAGCCAGCCAATAAGCGCTTTGGCCAAGATATTTTTTAGTATAGCCGGGCAGGCGCTGTTTGCCTTGCGTTCTTAACGCCACCTCTCCGCAAACTAAATGAAGGAGCCAGGCGACTCCTCCCAAAAACACAAGGCAAATAAAACCGGGCCAAAAGCCGGCTCGGGCAACAGCGTAGGGAATGCCAAACACTCCCGCCCCGACCATTGCCCCGATAAAAGAGGCGGTGGCAAAGAAAAACTTGCGGTTAAACATCGCAACCTAAATTTTATAAACCTTATAGCCCTCCCTAACCTTCTCCGTGATTTTCAAGCCGACAGAATCGCCTTTCTTGGCTTTCTTCTTTTTTTCGTGCTCCGCTTCCATTGACTCCACTTCCTGATTAAAATCTGTTCCTTCCCCGCCCACAACGCGAATAGTGTCGCCAACCTGCAAGGGGCCGAAAAGCTCAATCACCGCCACCTCGATATTGGAAAAATAGTGGCTGATAACGCCAACCGGTTTTTCTTTGGCAGAAGTTTCTTTTTTAGCCGCCATAATAAAAATTTATTATTATTTCTTCGACTTTGACGATTTTTTACGCTCTTTTAAGATTTTTAAAAGTCCTGCCACCAATTTTTTGGGCTCTCGCTCATAGACAATTTTTTCGCCCGGCCGGTGGGGCCCCCGCAAGATATCTTCTATTTTGTCCGCGGTGCCCCCAGAACCGATTAAAATGCCGATTGGCTTTCGGTCTTCAAAAGCGATAGTAAATTCGTTTAAGGTGCCTGTCCGGCCGCAAATAATAATCACCGCGTCCGCGGCCCGAGTCATTAAAAGATTTCGACCAGAGTAATCAAAGCCAGTATAAACAATCACATCATAATAATCGGTTGGCAAACGGTAACTATTTTTGTGCGCGGTTTCGGAGGCCGCCGGAGAAAAACCAATACTAATGCCTTTTTCCTCTTTGGCGCCTTTGGCCGCCAAATCAGGCGCGCCAGTAGTGGCCCCGCTGATTAAAATACAACCCTGCCGGGCAATCTCCCGGCCGACTTCCGTGGCCAACTCTTTAATATTGAGGGCGCAATG
>CAYHTF010000044.1:0-3145 GCA_964359535.1 uncultured Candidatus Saccharibacteria bacterium
AAGGGGTTGAGTTTTAACGGGACGAGTGATTATGTGGACGCAGGGAATGGGGCGATTTTTGACATGGGCGTTAATGATTTCACTATTGGGGTTTGGGCTAAAGCAACTGGCGGCACCTATGGCAGGGGCATCATAAACAAAGGCGGATGGGGCAATATAGGATATTCAATTCAACAAGCATATTCTCCAGCCGACAAATATTATTTCGTAGTAAGAGATTCCGCGGGATATAAATATGTAGAATTGGGATTATTGCCAGTTTTTAATTGGACATATATTGTTGGCGTGAAAAAAGAAAATTATATTGAGGCCTGGGTTAATGGTGTTAGGGTGGGTAGTTGGTCGGGGACGATAGGATCATTGAGTAATCCGTCAAAGGTATTTGAAATTGGCAGAAGCGCCGAGCCGTATTATTTTAATGGGCTCATAGACGAAGTCCGTATTTACTCCAAAGCCCTGACGCTTGGCGAAATACAGAAACAGTACGCGGAAGGAGCGGCGAAGCACAAAGATTTTGCGGCAAGGTAATAAATAAACAAAAACACCGCCTTGCGGCGGGTTTTTGCAGAGTCTAACTTGGCGCAATTTGCCCGAGATTGTCAACAATTATATGATAGCAAAATTTGATTTTTTGTCAATACCTTGCAGTGTGGATAACTTCAGCGTAGTGGAGGTGCGGGGAATCGAACCCCGAGGCCCTGAGTTGACAATCTCGGACCCGCACCAAGCCACCCCCACCACAAGTATATTATAGCATAATTGTGGAACTCAAAAATTTAGACAAAGCGGCCCGGAGAATAACGCGGGCCGTTAAAGATGGGGAGAGAATTATCCTTTATGGCGACGCTGATGTGGACGGCGCTGTTTCGGTTGTTATTTTACAGGAAGCGATTGAACGGCTGGGGCTTTGCCCAGTTTCGGTCTACTTTCCCGACCGCGAAAAAGAGGGCTATGGATTGAATAAAAAGGCCTTGAAGTTTTTGGCAAAAAAATCGCCAGCTTTACTGATAACTTTGGATTGCGGCATTGGCAATGTGGCAGAGGTCGCTATGGCCAAAGAATTGGGTTTTGAAGTTATGATTCTTGACCATCATCAAGTTCTGGCCAAAATGCCGTCTGCGTCAATTATCGTGGACCCTCGGCAGAAAGGCGAGAAATATCCATTTAAGGAGTTTGCTTGCGCGGGCATTATTTATCGTTTGGCAAAAGTTTTGCTGGCTCAAAAATGTCTGCGCGGCAGTGGCGATGTTTCTTTGGCGCCGTTTTCGGAAATCACGGCCATAGCCACTTTGTTTGACCAAGTGCCGATGGTTGGCGAGAATAAAAAATTAATCAAAGAAGGGCTTTTGGCTTTGCCTTATACTCAACGGCCGGGAATAATAGAGCTGATGAAGATTTTACATTTTAACGCCAAAGTTTCTTCTTTACACGGCCTTGATTTGCCCGGAGAAGCGATAGACGAGGCGCGGGCGAAAATTGTCTCGCCTTTGGCCGCGGGCTTGGTGAAAAGCCATATCAGCGAAACATACTCGTTTTTGCGGGAAAAAAATCCAGTGGCCGCTAAAAAAATAGCGCGCCTTTTAATCAAAAAAGCGGCCGTGAAAAAAGAAACGATTAAAAAAATGTTCGCGCAAGCCGAAGCGAAAATGAAAGACAGCGCCGCGCTTGTTTTTATTGGCAGCAGCAGTTGGCCTGTGCCTTATTTGGGGCCGACGGCCTCAAAAATTTGCCAAAAGCACAAACTGCCTTGCTATCTTTTTAAGCGCGGCAAAACCGAGAGCAAGGGAGCGATAAGGGTGCCGGCCGGCTTTGACGCGGTTCAATCAATGATTTACTGCGACCATCTTTTGATTCCCGGTTACGGCGGCCACGCGCCCGCGGCCGGGTTCACGATTAAAAATAAAAATTTGGCCAAGTTTGAACAATGTTTAATTGAATATTTCCAAAGATTGAGTGATTAACTCAAACAAAAACACCGCCTTGCGGCGGGTTTTTGCAGAATCTAGTTTGACGCAGTTTGCCCGGGCTTGCCAACAACTATACAGTAGCAAAATTTGATTTTTTGTCAATACTTTGAAGTGTGGATAACTTCGCGTAGTGGAGGTGCGGGGAATTATATCATAATTAATTTTGTATGAAAAAACTAATAATTTACATTGACGGAGGGGCCAGGGGCAATCCCGGGCCAGCTGGAGCGGGGGTGGCGCTTTGCAACGAGAAAGACCAGGAGTTTAAGTCATTCTCGCAGTATTTGGGCGATAATCTAACCAATAACGAAGCCGAATATCGCGCGCTTATTTTTGCTTTGGAAAAAACCAAATCGACTTTCGGCAAAAAAATAATCAAAGACCAAGAAATAGAAATTCGTTCCGACTCCGAGCTTTTGGTCAAGCAATTAAACGGCGAGTATAAGGTGCTGAACGAAAAAATCCAGCCGCTTTTTTTGGAGGCCTGGAATTTGCGGCTCGATTTCAAAAAAGTGAAGTTTAAGAGCATTAGCCGCGAAAAAAATAAAAAGGCGGACAGCTTGGTTAATGAGGCGCTGGACAGCTCCGGCCCGCCAAGACGATTAATATAACGATTATAATTATTATAATTGTTATAATGGTTATAAAACGCAACAAAAAAACGGCATTCAGCCGATTTTTTTGTTGTTTCAACAAACCCATAAGCCGAATTCTGTGCCCCCGCAAAGCGGGGCGGCAATCATCTATCTAGCCCCTCGGTTGCCCTTGGGGTCATGCGAGCTACTTTTAACAAAATCTTTATGATGAACCACAAAGTTCTGCTTTGCTCTTGCTTCCAGTAAGGATTTAGCCGTTTCACCCCCAATATTACTATTGGAACTCGCCCTGTTAAATAATTTTGCCTTCGGCAAAATTGCCGCACAGCGGCATTTAACAGGGCGGTCTTCGGCTTTCGCCTCAGACCGTCTCTGTTCGCACCTCTATCCCGATAAGCGCAAGCGCTGTCGGGACGGCGGGTATTGCCCGCTGCTATTGACCCTGTTAAATAGTCGCAAAGCGAATTTAACAGGGGAAAGTTCGGACTTTCCTCCCCGATAAGCTTGCGCTTGTCGGAGCGATTGCCCAGTTTGTTGAAACAACTATATTATACTTGTTTTTTCGGTCTTTGTCAATTTCTT
>CAYHTF010000045.1:0-3142 GCA_964359535.1 uncultured Candidatus Saccharibacteria bacterium
ATTTCTCTTAACGCCGCTACTCTTTGTTTAATCGGCGGGTGCGTCATAAACAAAGAAGATATTTTTTTACCCCTAAAGGGGTTGGCGATAAAAAGATGGGCCGTGGCCGTGGACGCGGTTCTCATTGGCGAGTTATCAGCGGATATTTTTTCCAGCGCCCGGGCCAAGCCGTCTGGATAACGGGTCAATAAAGCGCCAGAAGCATCTGCCAAAAACTCGCGCTTGCGGGAAATGGCCAATTGAATAAGCATTGCTACCAAAGGCGAAAGAATAGCCAAAACAATGCCAACGATGGCTAAAATAGAACCCGCTCCCCGATCATCGCTGTCGCTGTCGCCTCTCAAGCCGCCAAAGAACATAGAACGGGTGAACATATCCGCGGCCAACGAAACAAATCCAACCAAAACCACCACCATAGTCATTAAAAGCATATCTTTGTTGCCAATGTGAGAAAGCTCGTGAGCGACAACGCCCTCAAGCTCGGCCCGGTCCAGCTTTTCCAAAAGCCCGCTGGTCACGGCGATAACCGCGTGGTTTTTGTTTCTACCAGTGGCAAAAGCGTTGGGCTGGGCCGAGGGAATAATATAGATTTTTGGCAAGGGCAAGCCGGCGGTAATGCAAAGATTTTCTACCAGGCGGTAAAGCTCCGGGCTGTCTTGTTTTTCAATGGGCTTGGCTTTGGACATCGCCAGCGCGATTTTGTCCGAATACCAGAAACTGCCGACATTCATTATTAAACTGAAAACAACCGCGAAAACCAAAATGTTTGAGCTATGGTAAGCGCGACTGAAAACCCAGCCAAGGCCGATGATAAAAACCAAAAAGACCGAGACCAAAAGCCAGGTTTTGCGGATATTATTCGCGGCTTGAGTATAAAGTGTCATTTTAGAATTTAACTTGGGGGGCTTCTTTCTCGGTTGCGTCGGCCAGTTCAAAAAATTCCATTTTCTTGAAGCGGAACCAGCCAGCCACAATATTGTCCGGGAAGCTTTCCACTTTGGTATTCAAATCCCGAACATTGGTATTATAGAACCTTCTGGAAGCCTGAACTTTATCTTCGGTGTCTCGCAATTCTCTTTGCAATTCCAGAAAATTCTGCGAGGCCTTTAAATCCGGGTAATTTTCCGAAACGGCAAACAGCGATTTCAATGTGTCGGAAAGCATATTCTCGGCCTGGGCTTTTTGGGCAATTCCCTGGGCCGAAATAGCCGCGGCTCTCGCTTGCGTAACTTTCTCAAACAGCTCTCGCTCGTGCGTGGCATAACCCTTGACCGTTTCCACCAAATTAGGGATTAAATCGTGCCGCCTTTTTAACTGGACATCAATATCCGACCAGGCCTCTTGCGCTCGGTTTTTGAGCCGGACAAAGCCGTTGTAAGACAAGGCCAGCCAAAAAGCGATAACGACAACTACGCCAATGATAATGTATAGAAACATAAAAATAATTTTCAATTATCAATTTTCAATTTTCAAACGACCTTTTAACCTCTTTATTATAGCAAATTCGGGGAGATATAAAAGCCCCCGCCTCTTCGGCGGGGACAAAGAAAAAGAAGAAAAAGAATATCAATTAGTAATCCTCGGGCATTTGGGGCATACCGCCGCCAGCTCCACCACAACAGCTTTTCTTTTCCGGCTTGTCCGCCACCACGGCTTCGGCAGTCAAGAACATCGCGGCCGCGGACACCGCGTTTTCCAAAGCGGACCTTACCACCTTGGTCGGGTCAACAATGCCGCTCTGCATTAAGTCCTCGTAAACCATAGTTTGCGCGTTAAAACCAAAACTGCCTTCTCCTTTTTTGACCGCATCAGCCACGACCGCGCCGTCAACACCAGCGTTTTGAGCAATCTGGCGAATCGGCTCTTCCAAGCTCCTTCTAATAATGGCAACGCCGATTTTTTCCTCGCCTTCAACGGCCATATCATCCAAGGACTTGACGCATCTTAATAGAGCCACTCCCCCGCCCGGCACAATACCTTCCTCAACCGCGGCTTTGGTAGCCGACAAAGCGTCTTCGGCTTTGTGCTGGCGCGCTTTTTGCTCCACTTCCGTGGCCGCGCCAACCTTGATCACCGCTACCCCGCCAGCCAATTTGGCCAGCCGCTCCTGCAGTTTTTCTTTGTCAAAATCGGAAGTGGTTATTTCCATTTCCTTTTTAATCTGCTTAACTCTGGCGTCTATCTCCGTCTTATCGCCCGCTCCTTCAATAATGGTGGTGTTTTCTTTGGTGGAAACTACTTTCCTGGCTTTGCCTAGCATATCCAGCTCAACTTTGTCCAGCTTGAGCCCGACTTCTTCGGTAATAACTTTGGCTCCGGTAACCGCGGCAATATCTTGCAGTATTTCTTTGCGTCTATCGCCAAAACCGGGCGCTTTGACCGCCAGCGTATTAAAAATACCTCTGATTTTATTAACCACCAAAGTGGCCAAGGCCTCGCCCTCAACATCATCCGCGATAATCACTAATTGCTTTTGCCCGGACTGAGCCACTTTTTCAAGCGTGGGCAAAATATCCGCGAGCGCGGAAATTTTCCTGTCGGTGATTAAAATATACGGGTCTTCAAAAACAGATTCCATTCTTTCGGCGTTTGTGAGCATATAATGGGAAATATAGCCGCGGTCAAACTGCAGGCCTTTAACAATCTCTTTTTGCAAACCGAATATCTGCGATTCCTCAACGGTTATCACGCCTTCTTTGCCCACTTCGGTCATCACTTCCGCGATTAAAGCGCCCATTTCACTGTCTTCCGCGGAAATAGTGGCCACTTGGGCAATTTCGTCTTTACCCGAAACCGGACGGCTGATTTTTTTGAGATTTTCTATCACCTGCCGGCAGGCCTTTTCAATTCCTCTTTTGAGCGCCAATGGATTAGCTCCGGCGGTTACATTTTTTAAGCCCTCGGTAATAATGGCTTGCGCCAAAAGAGTGGCGGTGGTTGTGCCGTCGCCCGCGACATCATTGGTTTTACTGGCTACCTCTTTGATAATTTCCGCGCCCATATTTTCTATTCTGTCTTCCAGCTCAATCTCTTTGGCAATGGTCACGCCGTCGTTGGTAATAACAGGCGAGCCGTAGCTTTTATCCAAAATCACATTGCGGCCTTTTGGCCCCAAAGTCACTTTGACCGCGTTGGCTAATTT
>CAYHTF010000046.1:0-3057 GCA_964359535.1 uncultured Candidatus Saccharibacteria bacterium
AGCGATTGAGTGAACGCTATTTTTGCTAAATCTGGAAGAGATGATATTATGGTTTAATGGACGACATTAAAATTGTGTCTATTGGCGACGCGGAATATCCCGACGCTTTGAAAAAAATTAGCAACGCGCCCAAAACGCTTTATTTTAGGGGAGCATTACCAAAGCCAAACGAGCTCTGCGTGGCTGTGGTGGGCTGTCGGCGCTGTTCTGACTACGGCAAAAGCATTGCTTTTAATCTATCGTCTGATTTGGCGGGCGCGGGCATCACGGTTGTCAGCGGACTGGCGCCGGGCATTGACACTGTGGCTCATCAAGCGGTAGTGGAAAGGGGCGCCAGAACAATAGCGGTTTTGGGCACGGGCGTGGATGAAAAATCGCTTTACCCGCAGGAAAACATCGGCTTGGCCAGAAAAATTGTCGCCAATGGTGGCTGTGTAATGTCTGAATACCCAGCCGGAACAGAAGGCGCTAAATTCACTTTTCCACAACGCAACCGAATTGTTTCCGGTTTATCCCGAGCCGTGGTGGTGGTTGAGGCCAAGCAAAAATCAGGCGCTTTGATTACCGCCAACTGGGCAAGGTTGCAGAAAAAAATCGTGTTTGCCGTGCCCGGGTCAATTTTCTCGCAAAATTCGCGGGGCTGTCATTTTTTAATCAAACAAGGGGCCAAATTAGCGGAAAACATTGACGATATTATGAAAGAGTTGGCCGTTCAATCGCCGCTCGCCCTAAGCGTAGCCGAAGGGCAAACGAAAAAACAGGGGGCGAACGAGGAAGAAAAATTAATTTTAGAATGCTTAAAACAAGGCCCGGCCCATATTGACAAAATTATTGAGAACACTAAACTAAGCGCCAAGGCAGTGGCGGGCGCTTTAATGATTATGGAACTTGAAGGCAAGGCGCGGAACTTGGGAGGAAGCGTCTACGCGCTGACACACAAATGAAAAATGTAAAATGAAAAGTGAAAAACGACAATCTAAAATCTAAAAAGAAAACGTCTCGTCCTTTTTTCATTTTTCTTTGTGGTTTTTCATTTTTCGTTTTTCATTTTTAATTATTTATGAAGCTGGTCATCGTCGAAAGCCCGACAAAGGCAAAAACAATTTCAAATTTTTTGGGCAAGGACTATAAAGTTGAGTCCTCTTTTGGCCATATCCGCGATTTACCCAAAAACCGCCTAGCCATTGATGTGGATAACAATTTTGAACCGGAATATATTATTCCGCTCAAAGCCAGAAAAAATGTAAAAATATTAAAAGCCGCGGCTGAAAAAGCGGAAACCGTGATACTGGCCACAGACGAAGACAGAGAAGGCGAATCAATCGCCTGGCATTTGGCTCAGGTATTGAAAGCGGCCGACAAGAAAGGCGGTAAAAAACCTTATCAAAGAATCGTTTTTCACGAAATAACCAAAGAAGCGATAAACGAGGCGCTGGGCAATCCGCGAGAAATAGATATTAATTTAGTTGACAGTCAGCAAGCCCGAAGAGTGCTGGACAGAATTGTCGGCTACAAACTCTCGCCTTTTTTGTGGAAAAAAATATCAAAAGGCCTGTCTGCCGGTAGGGTGCAGTCCGTGGCGGTACGGCTGGTTTGCGAGAAAGAAGACGAAATCAAAAAATTTATTTCGGTGGAATATTGGAGTATTGAAGCGCTGTTTCAAAAAAAACAAACTGACTTCACGGCTTTACTGATAAAGAAAGACGGAGAAACAATTGATAAGCTGGACATAAAAAATAAAGATGGGGCGGACGCGATTGTTAATGATTTAGAAGGCGCGGAGTATAAAGTGGCCAGCGTAGAAAAAAAAGAGGCGCAAAAAAATCCTTTGCCGCCTTTCACCACCAGCGCCTTACAACAAGAGGCATGGAAAAGATATCGTTTTCCGGCTAAACTAACTATGGGCTTGGCTCAATTTTTGTACGAAAACGGATTAATCACCTATCACCGAACCGACTCTATGAACTTGAGCGCCGTGTCTTTATCGGCCGCCCAAAAATTTATTTGCGACAACTACGGCCAGAATTATTGGCCCGGATTTGAGCGAAAATTTAAAACCAAAAGCAAGGGCGCGCAAGAAGCGCACGAAGCCATCAGGCCCAGCTATCCGGAAAATACGACCGACAAAGCGAAAACGAAAGTAAAAATGACCGAACAGCAAGCCAAGCTTTACGACCTTATCTGGCGGCGGTTTATGGCTTGTCAGATGTCGCCCGCCCGCGTTGACTCCACTAGCGTGGAAATTGAAGCGAAAAATAAAAATCAAAACAAATACACTTTTAGAACAAACGGGCAAATATTGAAATTTGACGGCTTTCTTAAGGTCTATCCATTGAAATTCACGGAAACAGAACTGCCCGAACTTGAACAGGGCGAGGGCTTGGATTTAAAAGAACTTATCCCCAGCCAGCACTTTACCCAGCCGCCAGCCCGGTACACCGAAGCCAGCTTAATCAAGGTTTTGGAACAAAACGGCATTGGCCGGCCTTCAACCTACGCCCCGATTATTTCCACGGTACAGGAAAGAAATTATATCGCCAAAAACGAAAAAAAGCAGTTCTATCCCACGGAAATCGGCACAACGGTCAACGATTTACTGGTTGAGCATTTTCCCGAAGTGGTGGATATTAATTTCACCGCCAAAATAGAAGAAGAGTTTGACGAAATAGCCGAAGGCAAAGACCAATGGGTGCCGACAATCAGGGAATTTTACGAGCCGTTTATAAAAAATTTAAACGAAAAATATAAATCAATTGAGAAAAAAATTATGATGACCGATGAAAAATGTGAAAAGTGCGGCAAGCCAATGATGGCGAGAATGGGCCGGTACGGCCAATTCTTGGCGTGTTCGGGCTTTCCGGACTGCAAGAACACAAAGGATGTGGCTGGCCGGCAAAACAGCTCGCAAGGGGACACGGGCGATAATTTGGAAATTAAAAACGAGAAATGCGAAAAGTGCGGCAAAGATATGATTGTCAAGCAAGGACGATTCGGCAAATTTTTGGCCTGCTCGGGCTATCCTGAATGCAAAAACATAAAAAACATTAAAAAATCGCT
>CAYHTF010000047.1:0-2922 GCA_964359535.1 uncultured Candidatus Saccharibacteria bacterium
AAAAAGTACTCGCACTCGTTGCAATGGGTCGGGCACGGACATTTTTTTGATGTGTCGGCCAAGCCGGCCAAACAATGCGTTTTGGGCACAATGGGCAGTTCTCCCAAATCAATTTCCAGCAGGCGAATGCCCGTGTCCGAACGAATCTGCTTTTCCACCAGGTCGTGTATGCGAGATAAGCTAGGAGCTATCAGCCCCACAACCAAATTATGATTGCCCGAAACCTTGACTAAGTTATAAACAAGAGGACAGCTGGCGAATTTTTTAATCAAGCGGTCCACGGCCTCCGGATTAGCCTCAATGCCAATGGCCGCCGAAACCGAGTAAAACTTTTTCGCGTCCAAAGAACCTTTCACATTCATCACTCCCCTGTCCAGCAAGCGCTCCACCCTTTTTTTAACGCCCACGGGTGTCAAATTAATCTCCTTAGCAATATCCACAAAAGTGGCTCGGCCGTCATGACAAAGAGTTCTGATAATTTTCAAATCGATTTTGTCAAAATGCTTCAAATCCCAAGAAGAAGGCATTGGGTAATCCTCTACCGAAAAATCAGCCACTTTCATTCGGTCGCACAGCACCGCGAACTTAATGTCCTTAATGACCAGCTCGTCCTTGACGCGCGTCATAAAATCCATAATCTCCCGAAAGGCCTTGCCCGTTACAATATCATTGTCAACCAGCAAGACCTTCCGATTTTTCACTTTTTCTTTTTCCAAGCCCCGTCCATAATCGTCCATCGTGGTAAGGGTGATTTTCTTATTACTCTGAGACAGCCAATGATAAAGGCCTCGGGCGTAAAAAACGCCGTCGTCTTCCAAACCAATAATACAAGCCGGGTCTTTGCCAATATACGCTTTAATCTGCTCGCCCACGCCCGCGATAAATTTTTTGATTGGTTTTAACTCCAAAAGAGTGTTAGACGTCATACTGTTTTTCCAACGCATTGTCTTATAAGCTGGTCTCTTAACTCGGGAGTGCAAGCGGCCACCAGTAAATCAACTTTATCGTGCTGGCGGCCGGGTATGAACTGATAATCTTCAAAAGTGCCATCTATATTAACGCTCACAACCGAACAGCCAGCATTTTTGGCAAAACCGTAGCCCGGGTCAATCTCTGACCGGGGCTCGTCAAACATCACATAAGCGTCAATCAGGCCCGCGGCCAAAAAACTGTAAATAAAAGAGCCTCCTTGTGGATAAAGCAATGTCTTGGGATGGAAGTTTTTGGCCAAATCAGCGAACGCGTCCCAAAACTTAACCGCGTATCTCGGGCTCATCAAATAAGTGGCTATGACAACTTGGCCGTTTAAGTCCTTCTTTTGCGACGGGAAGAGCCGTGTCTTGGCTCCGGTTTTTCCGTCAATCATAAAATTGCCGCTTTCATCGGAGATATATATTTTATCCCGCAAAATATCGGCCACGCCCGAAGCCAGCGGCTTTTTATCCTTGTCAAAAAAACCAAGGGCTGTGTACCAGTTATGTTCAAAGCCCCTAAGATAAAGCACAGTGCCGTCAAATGGGTCAATGGCGCCGTAAAAATCGGGCTCGCCGCCCACTTCAATATCTCGGCCGTCCGGCTCGGAATAAACCTTGATGCTCAGCTTGTGTTTTTTCACCAGCCGCTCAAGAATATCCTCGCCCACCCGGTCAATGCCTATTTCAATATCCTCCGGGCGATTGATTACCTCGCCCAAAATTTCTTTGCCTTCGCCCTTGTCCGCCCTTCGCTTAATTTCCCGAGTGGCCTGGGTTAAATATTCCATCAAAATTTTAGTGATAGCCGGACTTTTTTCTAAATTTTTATTAAAGCACATATTGGATAATTTAGATAAAACAAAAAAACGCCAAAAATACAGTTTCCTTACTATCATTATTATTATTTTGCGCCGAATATGTCAAGAGGTAAACTGTCAAACGCTGAAATCAGCTTGGCAATGTCTTTTTCCTCGCCAATGCTGATTCTCAAGCCCTCTTGATTTTCCGGCCCTTTCTTGGGCCTGACCAAGATATTTTGTTGTCTTAACGCTTCGGCCGCGCCTTTGGCGTCCCTCATTGGCAAAAACAGAAAATTGGCCGAGGATGGAAAAAAGAAAATACCCTTGCCCGCCAAGAATTTTTCCAACCGCGGTTTGGCTTTGCCCATTACTTCGCTTACATAATCGGCCACATAGCCCGTATCGGACAAGGCGGCCAAAACCGCTGTTTTGGCAAACATATTCACATCATAGGGCCCTCTTATCTTCAATAATTCCCGTAAATTAGCTTCTTGAGACAGCGCGTAGCCAATTCGTGTAGCCACCAAGCCAAAGGCCTTGGCAAAAGTGCGGACAATATAAAGATTGTCGTATTTAACGATTAAATTTTTGGCGGTTAAGCCGGAAAACTCAAAATACGCTTCATCGTGCAAAACCGCGATCTCTTTTTCTTGGGCCAGTTGCAAAATCTTTTCCAGAGCTTCAAGCTTAATAGTCGCGCCTAGAGGATTATTGGGATTGCAAAGAATAACCAGCCGAACTCGGCCTTCCTTGTTGAGCATCTCCAAGACCTCGTCAATTGGAAACGAGCCATCTTGCTTGTAAGGGGGCTCTAAAATAACCGCGGCCTGGCACAAAGCGGACTGGCCATACATTGGAAAAGAGGGAGAAGGAATAATGACTTTGTCGCCCTCGCCTAAATGCGACCGACAGATAATATCAATGGCTTGGTCAGCGCCATTGGTGGCGATGGCTTGATTATTTTCAACTCCGGCGTAAAGGGCGATTTTTTCTTCCAAATCGCCGTATTCCGGATAAACCCGCAACCGGCCCTGCTCAACAAAATCTTTTAAGGCCTCTTTGACTTTGAGTCCCGGCTCAACAGTTCTCTCGTTGAAATCCAAAAGCAAATACGGCTTTTCCGACCTCCCCTCCAAAGGCGGACTATA
>CAYHTF010000048.1:0-2912 GCA_964359535.1 uncultured Candidatus Saccharibacteria bacterium
TCGCAAATGTCTTTATAGTCGCAGAAACCGCACTGCCAGCCGGGCGTTGCCTTAAAATCGCTGGTTTTAATCGCTTCAATTTCCTGTTGTATTTTTTCTTTGAGCCGTTCCTTTTCTTTCTCCGAGCCAAGGAAAACCGTTTGCTGGCCGTCGTTCAAATAATAATAAATTAATTCTGTGGGGTTGAGCTTGAAAATCTCTTCGGCCGCTATTTGATAAATCAATAGCTGTTCTTTGTCGTCCGGGGTCAATTTTTCTTTGGCTGCTCCGGTTTTATAGTCAATTATAGCCGCCCCGCCCGGCCGTTCGTCTATCCTGTCTATAATACCATATATAGTGTGCTCGCCAAGTTTTAAATTAAACGGCATTTCCAGCGCCAAATTATCGTTAATTTTCAGAATCTTAGGCGGATTTTTAGAAAACTGGTCATAAAAATCTTTGATGATTTTTTTACCGAGCTTATAATACTCGTCTTTCTGTTTTTTATTTTCGTACCACTCCTCAATCCAGCTTTGCTCATAGACTTGAATTAGAGTATTAAATCCGTCCTGCCCGCCCGGAACGGGCTTGCCCTTATCTTGGCCAAAGCCAAACAAATCGCTCTGGCTGGCCTTCTTTATTTCGTTGGCCTGCTTCAAAAAGCTATATAAAGTATTGTGCATTGTCTTGCCAAACGAAAAGACCGATTTTCCCCGCACTGGCACTCGCAAAATAAAACCAAACTTATATTGCAAAGGACATTTGTCAAACGCGGCCAGCTGGGAATAAGAAAAATGCGCGGGCAGATAATCGGGTTTTAATGATTTTGTTTTTGCTTCTTGTTTAGAATTTAGGATTTCTAATTTAGAATTTGTTTCGGATTTCGGATTTCGAATTTCGAATTTATCTTTATATCCCATCTCCGCCATAAATCGCGACAGTTTCTTTTTTCGCGCCCCGCCGTAATCCTCGGCCGAGGTAAAATAAAGTCCTTTTTTGGCTCTGGTCATTGCCACATAGCAGAGCCGCCTTTCTTCCTGTAAATGAACATCGCCGGTTGGCTTGATGTCTTTAATCAAATCGTCCGGCAATTCTATGGGGTCTTGGCGCGAGACGGCCGGAAATCTTTTATCAACCATATTAACCAAAAAAACATACTTAAACTCCAAGCCCTTGGCGCCGTGAATAGTCATCACTTTAACCATATCCGGGCCCTGCTCCATATCAAATGCCAGCTTGCCCTCCTCTCCGGACTCTATTTCCAGATTTATTTCCCGCATAAAGTTATTAAGATTCGCTTCTATGTTCGCCGCCTCAAAATCCCGTATTTTTTTGTAAAACTGATTAAGCAAATCCATTCCTTCTTGGTCGTCCTGCATAATCAAATGCTTCAAATAGCCCGAGTCCTCCAAAAAAGCGACAAAAAGCTCGGAAACCGATTTTTCTTTAGCCATTAAAGAATGTGTTTTAATCATGCCCAAAACAAAAACGATTTTCTCTCTGGTTTTTTGGTTAAGGCCCGTAATAAGCGCCGACTCTTCCATCGCCTCGTAAAGCGACTTTGTTTTTTTATAACTGTACTGCGTGAGGCGCATTATATCCTGAGGCGCTATTTCCAAAAAATGGATATTCAAAACGCGATAAACCGCAGGGCTTTCATGGTAATTATCCAAAAGCTTAAAATACGAAATAATGTCCAAAACAACGGGCTTGGCGTAAAGGCCGCGAGAGGCCAAAAACTGATAAGGCAAGCCCGCTTTTTCCAAGGCCTTGATAAACGGAACTGCGCTGTCGTTGGCTCGAACCAAAATCGCGAAATCACTATAAACGGCCTCTTTGTCTTTTTTGCGGATGGCCGCAATTTTCTCAATAGTTTTTTTAACCTCGTCATCCAAGGTTAGAGCGCCAATATGCTCAATTATCCCCTGCCCCGTATCGCTGGCAATAAGCTTTTTGCTGATTTTATTGACGAATTCCAAACGGTCCGGGTCGTTTAATTTAATAAATTGATAAGCCAAGTCCAAGATATTCTGACTGGAACGATAATTTTTAACCAAAGAAACCTGTTTGGCTTTGGGAAAGTCGTTTTTGAATTGAATAATATTGCTAAACGACGCGCCCCTCCACCGATAAATCGCCTGGTCATCGTCGGCGCAAACAGTCAGATTATTTTTTGGCGCGGCCAGTAGTTTTATGAGCTCGTACTGCGCCCAGTTGGTGTCTTGAAACTCGTCAATTAAAATGTATTTGAACCTTTCGCGGTATTTTTTCAAAATTAACGGCCTCTGCTGGAAAAGTTTTAGGCAGTAGTTGATTAAATCGCCAAAATCTAAAACGCTGTTTTCTAAAAGCAGGCGCTGATAAGCATAATACGCGCTCGCCACTTCCTTTATTCTTTCGGTTTCCGCTTCTTCCGGCGCGTCGTCTCTAGTTTTTAGTTTTTCCGCGTAAGCCAAATAATCTTCGGGATAAATGGTCTGGTCTTTGCAATGCGAAAAATGACCAAGCAGAGCGCGAATGAATTTTGTGGGATTGCCAAGCGGCTTATAATAATCGAGTCCAAAGCGGCCAAGATGGCGATAAACCAAAAGCCAGCTGGCGGTATCGTCCAAAATCTTAAAGTCCGGCGCAAGGCCAATGTCCAAAGCGTGGTCGCGCAAAACGCGTTCGCAAAAAGCGTGAAAGGTTGAAATCCACAAGTCGGTATAGCCGTACGGCAAAAGGCGGTCAACTCTTTCTTCCATTTCTTCGGCCGCCTTTTCAGTGAAAGTCACGGCTAATATCTCCTCGGGCTTAGCCAGTCCCTGCTCAATCAAGCGCGCGATTCTTTGCGTGATAACCGTTGTTTTGCCGGTGCCCGCGCCAGCCACAATCAAAAGCGGGCCATTGTCATGCGCCACCGCCTCCTTTTGCTCGTTATTCAGTTTTTCCAA
>CAYHTF010000049.1:0-2803 GCA_964359535.1 uncultured Candidatus Saccharibacteria bacterium
TTGTTTAACTTGTTTGAGCGATAAATTAATTCTGCCTTGTTCGTCTATTGAAATTACTTTAACGGTTATTGTCTGGCCTAATTTCAAAATTTCGTCCACGCTTTTAACACGGAAAGGCGCCAGTTCGGAAATATGCGCTAGGCCGTCTTGTCCCGGAATAAGCTCCACAAAAGCGCCAAAATCCATAATTCGCACAACTTTGCCTTCAAAAATTTCGCCCACTTTAATTTCTCGCGTCAGATTTTTAACCCAATCCAGCGCTTTTTGGGCTGATTCTTCTGATTCCGAAGTAATTACAACTAATCCGTCATTCTGAACATCAATGGTTACGCCGCATTTTTCAATAATTTCTTTTATTATTCGGCCGCCCGGACCGATAACATCTTTTATTTTTTCCGGGTTAATGTTCAACATCAGGATGCGCGGCGCGTAGGGCGACAATTCCGGCCTTGGCCCGGCTAATGTCTTTTCTATAGTGTCTAAAATCTGCTCTCGCGCTTTGCGGCCCATTTCTAGGGCCTCGCGCATTATGTCTATTGTGATGCCCGCTATTTTAACATCCATTTGAACGGCGGTAATGCCGTTTCTGGTACCTGCCACCTTAAAATCCATTCCGCCATGATGGTCTTCCGGGCCCTGAATATCGGTTAATAATTTATAGTCGCCGTTTTCGGCCTGAACTATGCCAACAGCAATGCCCGCGGCCGGCCTCTTAATCGGCACGCCCGCGTCCATTAAAGCCAAAGACGAGCTGGAAACCGAAGCCATAGAGGACGACCCGTTGGAAGACACGGTTTCCGAAACCACCCTAATGGTGTACGGAAAATCCTCAAACGACGGGATAAGCGGCAGTAGGGCTTTTTCGGCCAACATACCGTGGCCAATATCTCGTCTGCCCGGGCCTCTTAGCGGCTTTATTTCGCCCACTGAATAAGGCGGGAAATTGTAATGGTGCATAAATCTTTTCTTGCCTACAAATTCCATTCCTTCAATAATTTGCTGGTCGCCTGGCGCGCCAAGAGTAAGAATGGAAATGGTTCTTGTTTGGCCGCGCTTGAAAACGCCCGAGCCGTGTGTTCTGGGCAAAAGCCCTACCTCGCAATTCAACGGTCGGATTTCGTCCATAGCGCGGCCGTCGGGCCGGCGATTATTCTTTAAGATGTTTTCCTGCACGATATTCTTGATTGTTTTTTCAAAAAATTGCTTGGCCATTTTTGTTTTCTCGCCAGCCGGATATTTATCTTCCACAAAATAAATTACGGCTTGTTTTAAGTCGTCAATTGCAATATATCTTTCGGTTTTTTCGCGGCGTGATTCCACGCCAAAGTTCGGTTTATCGGAGCTAAAAATGATTTTTTCCAGCTTGTCGCCGATAAACTTGGCGATTTCTTTTTCCAGTTCTCGGTCTGGCTGAGCCGTAGCCAGTTCAATTTTTTTCTCGCCGATTTCGTCTTTGATTTTACTCTGAAAGTCAATAATTTGTTTCAGGTAGGGCTCGGCCGCTTTTGTGGCCTGTAAAAAAGTTTCTTCGGACACCTCATCGGCTCGAGCTTCAATCATATTGATCAACAGTTGGCCGTTTTCTTCAACGCCGGTGATGACTAAATCCAGTTCGGCCCTACCCCTTTCTTCGTAATTGGGGTTGGGGATAAATTGGTCGTTGATTTTAGCCAACCTGATAGCGGCCAAAGGTCCTTGCCATGGAATATCGGATATAGAAAGTGAAAAAGAGGCGCCCAAAAGTCCCAAAATATCAGAATCGTTTTGCGTGTCCCAGGAAAGGCAGGTGATTATCACCTGTACCGCCCTTTTCATATTTTCCGGGAAACGAGGCCGAATAGCCCGGTCAACCAGCCGTCCAGTTAAAATGGCTTCGTCGGCCGGCCGGCTTTCTCTTTTGATGTATCTAGCTCCAAGGATTTTGCCCGCGGCGTAATAACGTTCTTCGTAGTCAACGGTCAAGGGGAAAAAATCCAAGTTGTCGCTGTCTTGCGGCGCCATAACCGCGGTGACCAAAATCATTGTGTCGCCTAGCCGAACCAAAACCTCGCCATTGGCCTGCTCGGCCATATCTCTAGTGTCAAAAATAAGGTCCTTTTCTCCAATTTTCAGTTTATATTCCATTTGTTTTATTTTTATTGTCTCTTAATAAATATTTGCCATGCTGTTCCTCTAAATCCATAAATTCGTCGGCCGCTTCTTTTAGTTTGGCGGCCGCGGTTTTGCCAAAAGCAATAACTTCCATTTTTTTACCTTGGTTTTTCAAGTATTCGGCCAACGGCACGAAATCGCCGTCGCCAGAAACCAAAATAATCACATCCACGCCGGAATTGGCGGTTTTAATGGCGTCTATGACAATGCCCACATCCCAGTCCGCTTTTTTGGCTCCGCCAAAAAATTCCTGCAAATCCCTCACCCGGGTTTCAATGCCTAAATTAATCAAAGCGTCAAAAAACGGCTGTTCTTCGCCGGTTTTGGTTCTAACCACATAGGCAAAGGCCCGCACCAGTTTTCGGCCGGCCACGGCCTGTTTGAGTATTTCGCCAAAATTAACCTTGGACTGATAAAGGTTGCGCGCCGAGTAATAAAGGTTTTGAACATCAATAAAAACAGCGACTCTCTGCTCTTTGTGTTTAACGGTTTTCATTTATCGTGGGGCTAATGACTAAGTTGATTTTAGGCCGAGCTCTTTGGTTAAAGACAAATATCTTTTTTCGTTGGTTTTCTGCAGATATTTAAGCAAAGACCTTCTTTTGTTGACCATTTTTAACAGGCCTCTTTTGGAATGAAGGTCTTTTGGGTG
>CAYHTF010000050.1:0-2785 GCA_964359535.1 uncultured Candidatus Saccharibacteria bacterium
GAGCAAATTGAAAAGAAAGGGTACAAGCATTTTATGCTCAAAGAAATTTTTGAACAGCCACAAGCTATTGAAAATACTTTGCGGGGCCGCGTTAAATCAGATCATATCAAACTTTCCGTAGCCATTGGCCCCAAGACGGTCAAGCGGGCGATTATTCTGGCTTGCGGCACTAGTTATTACGCTGGGCTGGCTGGAAAATATATTATTGAGGCGAACAATCGCATTCCGGTTGAGGCGGAAACCGCGCCCGAGTTCAGGTATAAAGATCCGCTCATTCGCGAGGGCGATTTGGCCATTGCCATATCGCAGTCAGGCGAAACCGCGGACACTCTCGGCGCTTTGCGAGAAGCCAAATCAAGAGGCGCTCAATCATTGGGCATTGTCAACACTGTCGGCTCAACTATTAGCCGTGAAGTGGCCTCCGGCATTTATTTGCACGCTGGCCCGGAAATTGGCGTAGCCGCCACCAAGGCCTTTACTTGTCAAATAATGGCTTTGAATTTGCTGTCGCTTTATCTGCGTCAAATAGAAGGCGTGGCGCCCGACAGGGCGACACTGAAAGAGCTGGAACGGATTCCGGAAAAAATACAAGCGATTTTGGAAAAGGCGGACGAGATAAAACAAATCAGCGCCAAGTTTAAGGACGCAACTAATTTTCTTTTTCTTGGCAGGGGGCTTAACTTTCCGGTGGCTTTGGAAGGTGCTTTGAAATTGAAAGAAATTTCATATATTCACGCTGAGGGTTATCCGGCCGCGGAAATGAAGCATGGGCCTATCGCTTTGATTGATGAGAATATGCCGGTCGTTTTTTTGGCCACCAAAGACCGGACTTATGAGAAAATTTTAAGCAATATGGAGGAAGTCAAAGCCCGGAAAGGCAGAATTATCGCGGTTGTCAGCCAGAAGGACGAAAAAATAGCCCGCTTGGCCGAATATGTCCTTGAAGTGCCGGCCACACTGGAATCGTTGTCGCCGATTTTGAATGTTATCCCGCTCCAGCTTTTGGCTTATTATATCGCGGATATGAAAGGCATTGATGTTGACAGGCCGAGGAATTTGGCGAAAAGCGTGACAGTAGAATGAATTTTTAATTTTTAATTCTTAATTTTTATTCAATTTTTAGTTTTTAATTTTTAATGATATGGCGATTCAGATTAGGCCGATGAAAGCCGGTGAAATTGGCGAGGTTTCCAAGATTGCCAGCCAGTGTTTTAGCGGTATGAAAGATATTAAAAAAGCGCGGCTGTGGATAAGTTGCAATTTTAAGGCCTTTCCAAGGGCGCGATATTTTGTGGCCAAAGACGGGGCAAAAGTTATCGGTTATATTTTGTGGCTGGAAAAGGGCGGATTTAGAAAAGAAGCGGTCTTAGAATTGGAACAAATCGCGGTTGGGCCGCAATGGCAGGGCCAGGGCGTTGCCACTCTGATGATTAAAGATTCTTTGGCCATTATAAAAAAAGAACTTAAAAAACAGGGCCGACAGCTAAAATTAGTGGAAGCCACTACTGGCGCAGATAATAAAGCGCAGGAATTATACAAAAAAACGCTCGGCGCCAGACCAGTTTGCGTTATCAAAAATCTGTTCAGAGGCGACGAAGTGATTATGATGTCAAGGCAAAAGCAAGATTGACTTTTTGGGCTACTGGCCTAACATAAAGGAAGGAATGGGCGATTAGCTCACTTGGTTAGAGCGTCGCATTGACATTGCGAAGGTAACAGGTTCGACTCCTGTATCGCCCACATTAGAGCCGCTTAGCGAGTTCGCGAGTTTTAGCGGCTCTTATGCCTCGCCGAATCCCGCCCGCAGGCGGGAGTAGGCGGGCTCTCAGATATTTCAGATATTATCAAGGGCATAAATCGCGCAATATTTATTTCAAAAGGTCGGAAGAATTGGTTATTAATTTTTAAAAATAAATTACTTTATGAATTCTATTAAAGCCGGGGTGGGGAGAAGTAATAATCCCAACCCCTTGAAGGCGGGCCAGGAGGCCTGCCAAAAAGCAATAGACGAGATGGGCGGAAAGCCCGATTTAATTATTGTTTTCGCTTCGGTGGCTTTGGATCAGGAAAAAATGCTTCAAGGAGTGAATTCTGTATCCGAAGACGCGGTTGTGGTTGGCTGTAGCGATTCCGGAGAAATTACCACCGAAGGACCGGTAAAGGGATATGTGGCGGTAATGGCTATGAACTCAGATCAGATTGAATTTACGGCCGGGATAGGCAGAGGAGTGGCGGCTGATTCCCATAAAGCCGGCAAGCAGGCGGCCGAAGAGACGGCTAAAAAGGCAAAAGAAAAAATGTCTATGTTTGTCATGTTTCCAGACGGCACCACTGGAAACGGAGCGGCGATTGTTAGGGGAGCGCAAGAGGCGCTGGGAGAGCATTTTCCCATTATGGGAGGTTCGGCCGGAGACGACTTTAAGTTTGAGAAAACTTATCAGTATTTTCAAAATGAGGTTCTGCATGATGTGGTGGTGGGTTTAGGGTTTTCCGGGAAATTTTCCTGGGGAGTGGGAGTAAGGCATGGCTGGGAACCTATTGGTTTGCCTATGAAAGTGACAAAATCGGAAGGCACTGTAATTAAGGAATTGGACGGAAAACCAGCTCTCAAGATATATGAAGATTATTTTGGTAGGAAAGCCGAGGAGCTGATTGAAAAACCGATTGCGCGAATGGCTTATACTTATCCTTTGGGAATGAGCGTGGAAGGTTCTCCGGAGCTGTTAATTCGCGATGTGGTTATCGCCAACACAAAGGGAGAAATTACTTGCGCCGCCGAGATTCC
>CAYHTF010000051.1:0-1501 GCA_964359535.1 uncultured Candidatus Saccharibacteria bacterium
TCTTTATCAGTTCCAGCAGTTTCTCAATTCTCTGGATTTTTTCTGCCAAATCGTGGTGCAGTCCCGAAAGCTCAACATCACCGGCTATCTAGAAAAACTGAAAAGCTTGGAAACAGCCCAAAAAAACGATCTGCTCAAAACTCAAACCGCTTCTTATCGGGAATTCATAACCGGGCTGGTGCAAAACCAAACCATTATGGCCAAGACATTTTTCGCGGTGGTGCCGTTTGCTATGGGCGAGAGTCAGGCCCTGACCCAGCAAGGCCTTTTGAAAAAAGCGAGTATTCCCTCCTTGACCGAAGACGAGTTTCAAAGATGCAAACAGCAATTATGGCAAAGAATGGAGTTTGTGGCTTTGGGGCTAAGAAGATGCGGGCTGAGAGCCGTGCCGTTGAATACGGTGGAATTGATTGAGCTTTTCTGGGGCACGCACCATCCTAAAGAAGCGGAAGTGGGTTATTATCCGGAAATCCCGCCGGAGTTAGCGTTATAACTGTTATAACTATTATAACTATTATAACAATTATAAAAACGAAAAAACAATGAAGTTCCCATTTTTCAAAAAAGGGGTAGCCGAAGCGCCAAAAAAACTCTTTGAGGAGGAGGTTTTGCGCATTGCCGATATTGCCGCGCCCGCTTCAGTGGAAATCAAGCAGAACTATATCAAGCTGGGCGAACGGCTAGCCCGCTCTTTTTTCATTTTTTCTTATCCCAGATACTTAACCGCCGGCTGGCTCTCGCCCATTATCAACTTGGACACGCCGCTTGATGTTTCTTTTTTCGTGCACCCGGTGGACACCGGCAATATCTTGCGCCAATTAAGAAAACGAGTCACCGAGACCCAGTCGGAGATTATGGGCAGGGAAGAAAAAGGCCTGATTCGCGACCCGGCGCTGGAAACCGCCTTTAATGACTTGGAGGCCTTGCGGGACAATTTAATGACCGCCCAAGAAAGGGTTTTCAGATTCGGCCTTTATGTGACTATTTACGGAGACACCGAAGACCAGTTGCGCCAAACCGAGACCGACTTGCGCTCTATTTTGGAATCGCGGCTTATTTACATCAAACCGGCTCTTTACCAGCAGCAAAACGCTTTTATTTCCTGCGTGCCCTACGGTATGGACAAGATTATGGTGCATACTTTAATGAACACCGGGCCATTGTCCAGCACCTTTCCCTTTGTTTCTTTTGACCTAAGCTCCAATGAAGGCATACTTTACGGCATTAATATGCACAACAACTCGCTGGTGCTCTTTGACCGCTTCAGTTTGGAAAACGGAAATATGGCAATTTTCGCCAAGTCCGGCTCAGGTAAAAGTTACGCAGTCAAATTAGAGGTTTTAAGATCGCTTATGCTTGGCATTGACGTAATAATAATTGACCCGGAAAACGAGTACAAATTTTTGGCCGAAACCGTGGGCGGAAGTTTCTTTAATATGTCGTTGAGTTCGCCCAGCCATCTTAACCCTTTTGACTTGCCTGTGCCGGGCGAGGACGAAAG
>CAYHTF010000051.1:1601-2766 GCA_964359535.1 uncultured Candidatus Saccharibacteria bacterium
TATATCTGGAAAACCATCAGAACCGAGCTGAAAAAACGAATTTTGGTTGTGGACGAATCCTGGTGGCTGATGCAATCCCCGGACGGCGCTTCATTTTTGTTCGGCATTGCCAAAAGAGCCAGAAAATACTGGCTGGGCTTAACCACTATCACGCAGGATGTTTCGGACTTTATGAAATCCGAATACGGCGGGCCTATTGTGGCCAACTCATCTTTGCAGCTGCTTTTGCGGCAAAGCCCGTCCGCGGTGGATGTGGTGCAAAAAACATTCGGCCTGACCGATGAGGAAAAACTGCGGCTTTTGGAAGCGGCCGTTGGCGAGGGCTTGTTTTTCGCCGGCCAAAAGCATGTGGCCATCAAAGTCGTGGCCTCATACACCGAAGACCAGATTGTTACTTCCTCGCCCGAGGAAATTATGAAAATCAAGGAATCAAGGGAGGAAATGAAAAATTAAAAACTAAAAATGAAAAACCACAATCTAAAATCTAAAAAGGAACGCTCGTCTTTTTTAATTTTTATCTGTCGTTTTTCATTTTTCACTTTTCATTTTTAATTTAGTGAAACGCCTATGCCCGAACAAGCTGCCACAGTTGAAGATACCCCGGAAGAAGCCCCGGCCCGCCAAGAGGCCGTGCCCGGCATTTCTCCTTTTGACATTGATTGGCTGTTGATGCTCGCTTTTGCTATGCTGGCTGATTTAGTGACAGCCGGCCTCGCTCTTTTTGGCATTATTGACTTATGGACTATTTCAACCGGCGCGGCTATCGCCGTAGACGGGTTTTTCTTTGTCATCATCGGCGGCTGGGCTTGGTGGAGAACCAGCGAAATGGGAAAAAGCAAACGGCAACAGCAGGAAGCGACGGTCAAAAGAATGGAAGACCAAATCCAAAAACTGCAAAAAATCGGCCAAAAAGAAGGGGCGCAGGCGGCGGAACAAGGACTTAAAGTAGCGCAAAAGGCGCTGGCTGGATTGGCGAGAAAAGCGTTTGTCAAAGCCCTGGCCCGATTCGGCGCCGTTTTGCTGGGAAAAATTATTCCAATTGTGGGTATGATTCCATTTTGGACCATCAGCGTTTTTTCTATGCTGTGGGAGAAGGGAGAATAAAATTATGGAAAAAAAAGATTTCACGGTAATCATCGCTATCGCGGCAACGGCTCTGCTGGTT
>CAYHTF010000052.1:0-2753 GCA_964359535.1 uncultured Candidatus Saccharibacteria bacterium
TTGATTGAGCTAGAAAATAAAAATATAGAACTTCAACAGAAAATTGAAGAAATGGGAACGATGAATAGAATGATGATTGGCCGAGAACTAAAAATGATTGAGCTTAAAAAAGAAAAAGAGGAATTAAAAAGTAAATTAAAAGAAGAACAATGAATATGCCAAACCAACAAGAATCGCCTATCGCGCCTTCGTCAACTCTTTTGTCTTCTCCGGTCTCAGTCTCGCTCAGCGGGGGATTGCCCGGAGCCAGAGATTTATTTAGAGCAGCTTATAAAATTTTGGCTCAAAAACCAAAACTTTTTTTTGGCATCGCCTTGCTTTCTGTTTTGGCGACCGTAATTTTCGCGGCAGTCCTGGCCGGACTGGCCGCTTTTATGCTTTATCGAGGTCAGATGTTTTCTGATTTTCCATTTTTTTCGCTATCAGCCATTCCGACATTTCTAATTTTATCGGCGTTCGTTTTAGCCAACCTTATTTTCCAGCTTTGGGCTAATGTCGCTTTGATTTGCGCGGTTAAAGACAGGAACGAGCAGTTCGGCGTTAAAAGCGCGTTCCGCCAGGCCTGGCCAAAACTCGCCTCCTTTGCATGGGTTTCGGTTTTAACCGGTCTTTGTATTCTGGGCGGTATGTTGTTGTTAGTTGTTCCGGGTATTATTTTTTCCGTATGGCTTGCCTTTTCCGCTTATGTTTTTATTGACGAGGGCTTAAAAGGCAGGCAGGCGCTGAAAAGAAGTAAACAGCTGGTTAAGGGACGCGCTGGCAAGATATTATGGCGGCTGTTGTTTTTAGGGCTTTTCTATCTGCTCGTAATTTTGTTATTGAGCTTGCTGTCGGCTATCTTAAAATCGCCGCGGATTGAAACAGTTGGGAATTGGCTGATTCAGTTCGCCTTCACTCCGTTTTCTGCTGTTTACGGCTATCTACTCTACGAATCGGCCAAACAAACCCAGCCCGCCAACTAAAAATTGCCAGAGATCTGTTCTCTGCCAATTCAGACATTATTTATCCGTAAATTTGAATATGCTTAATCAGTCAGTGCCTTTATTGCATCCGGCCCTACCCGCCAGCGCCAAACTTTTGTGGGACAGCTGGTTGGTTTTCAAAAGCCGGTGGCATATTTTCGCGGGCATAGCGGCCATTGCTTTTATCGGCAATGCGATTTATATGCTCATTTCGGCGGTGGCCACCGTGTCCTTAATTGGTTTGCCGTTCGTGAAATTCTCATTACTTGATATTCTTTTTCTTTTAATACTCCTTGCCTTTCTTTTGGCTAATATTATTCTGCAGTTATGGATGGCCGTGGCCATAATTTACGCGGTCAAAAACAGAAAAGAACGGCCCTCCCTTCAAGACATATTGCGCCAGGCCTGGCCCAGAATTACTTCTTTTACTTGGGTGGGATTGCTCGTTATTCTTTGTATTTTTGGCGGGCTTTTACTGTTGGTTATTCCAGGCATTATTTTTAGTATTTGGCTTTGTTTTTCACTCAATGTCTTTATTGACGAAGGGTTAAAGGGCAGACAGGCACTGAAAAGAAGTCGGCAATTAACCAAAGGCAAGTGGGTCAAAACATTCTGGCGGCTTCTCGTATTTTTGATTTTTGCCGCGGCGATTTTTATACTGCCGGATTTTATCGCCTGGCTCACCAATATAGGCCTGATTGGACAAATCGGCGGTATGGCCGTTTGGATTTTTTTGATGCCATTCACCACCATCTACGGCTACCTCCTCTACGAAGCGGCCAAACAAACCTCGTCAGCTAACTAAAAAGTGATCGAGAACAGTTCTCTGCCACTTTTTTATCCGTAAATCTATTGATTTCGTAAATCAATAGATTGAACGCGGGAAATTCTGATTAGGCCTGAGCAGGGTATGATTTCAATACCTTGTTTTTCCAGTTCGTCCAAAAATAAGTTCACGCCCAGAGAGTCCGAAGAAATATGCCCGGCAATAACCACATTAACATTGGCCGCTTCGGCCTCTTTTTTGTGTTCCTCGGAAATATGCATACCCACCACTGTGCCGATGCCAGCTCCAGCCATTTTTTCGTAAAGTTTTGGCGAGCCCTCGGTGCCGCCGGTGATTTCCAGCATTGATATTTTGCCGCAGCGATTTTCCGGCTGGCCAACGAAGATTTTAGGTCCGGCGCCAAACTGTATGGCCTCTTTGTATTCGGGCACTTGTTTTAAAATGGCCAGCAACTCCTCAATTCTTTCTGGTTTGGCCTCGTCGATTTTGTTTTTCAAAAAACGGGCGGCCAAGTTATCGCAGACCGTGTGAGCGCACATCAAGTTAAAGCCGAGCAGTTTAGCCGCGTCAACGGTTCTTTGATGATTGGCCGAGTTAAGCCCCCGGGCCACTTCGGAAATTTTTTCCCGCATTAAGCCCTCGGCCACATTAATGGGCACGCCATCCATTTGCAGAATGTCGCACTGTAATTCCATTACTTCGTGCAAATTGGCTAAGGCCTTGCCCAGCGGATGATGCCCAATAATCAAATCAATATTGCCCAGCATTTTAGCCATAACCGTTTCCGCGGTGTTAATGTCAATACCAACCAAAACCCTTTTGATGTCGCGGTCGTCAAATGTGTTCAAAATTCTGGTGTCAGAGTAGGGGTGGGACAGAGTATCTTTGTCAATTTCCTGCTTTTCATCTTCGGAGGCCTTTTCGTATTTGTCGCGTTTTCGCTGTAAAAGCTTGTCAATCGCTTCTTGACTGCGAAAATCCGCTTCAATGCCCATTTTGACCGC
>CAYHTF010000053.1:0-2747 GCA_964359535.1 uncultured Candidatus Saccharibacteria bacterium
TGCGCTTTGATTTGCTGCATTGTTTCCAAAACAACGCTAACAACAATCAGCAGAGAAGTGCCGCCCACCAAAAACCCAAAGGCCTGCACCCGAGTGACACTTTGAACGATTGAGGGGGCAACGGCAATCAAGCCCAAAAATAAAGCGCCAACCGGCAGAATCCGATATAATATGTAATAAAGAAACTTAGCCGTTTGCTCGCCAGGCCTCATACCAGGCACAAACCCGCCCATTTTTTGCAGATTAGCAGCAATGGTCTTGGGGTCAAAAGTGACCGCGGTGTAAAAAAAAGTAAAAAGCGCCACCAAGATAAAATAAAAAGAATTATAGCCAAATGGGTTGGTTTGCGGACTGAAAAACCTGGCCGCCCAGGAAGCCACGCTACCCACAATGCCTTTGGAGCTGGCAAAAAAATTCGCTACCATACCAGGAAAAAGCAAAATGGACATCGCGAAAATAATCGGGATAACGCCCGCCGGATTAACGCTCAACGGCAGATAAGTTGAAGCGCCGCCGAACATTTTTGTGCCTCTCACTCTTTTGGCGTAGGAAACCGGAATATTGCGCCGCGCCTGATTGATAAACACCACCGAAGCGATAATAATAATTGACAAACCGAAAAAGAGCAAAATAGCGAATAGTTTTGACGGGTCCCAAGACATAATAAGTTGCCGCACGTTAGCCGGAAACTCAGAAACAATACCCGCGAAAATCAAAAGGGAAACACCGTTGCCAATGCCTTTTTCTGAAATCAGCTCGCCCAGCCACATTAAAAACACTGTGCCTCCGGTAATCACCAAAAGAGAACTGGATAGAACCAAAGGAGATAGCGCGCCAATGACTTGCTGGCGCTGAAATAAAACAATCATACTGTAGCCCTGCAATAAAGCCAAAGGAACGGTTAGGAGGCGGCCGTATTGGTTGAATTTCTGCCGGCCGGACTCGCCTTCTTCTTTATAAAGTTTCTCCAACTGAGGAAAAATCATCGTTAAAAGCTGAAGAATAATCACCGAAGTAATATACGGCCCCAAGCCAAGCATCAACACAGATATCCTGTCGGTAGTGCCACCGGTGAACACACTCATTAGCCCAAAAATCTCAAACTGCCCGTAAAAATTCTTTAAGTTTTCCGCGTTAATGCCGGGCATCGCGATATTGGCCATCAAGCGAAAGATAACAAAAACGCCCAAAACAAAAAGTACTTTGTTTCTTAAATCCGGGGCCTTAAAGAGTTGAATGACTTTTTGGTACCACATAGCGCTACGCTAAATTAAAAGTAAAAAGTGAAAAATGAAAAACCACAATCTAAAATCTAAAAAGAGAACGGCTCGTCTTTTTTAATTTTTCTCTGTCGTTTTTACTTTTTCATTTTTCATTTTTAATTTCACGACGCCTCCGGCTTTTTCTATTTTTTCTTTGGCCGTGGCCGAAACATCGCAATCCTCAATCGTCAGCGGCTTTTTAATTTCGCCGCTGGCTAAAATTTTCACTCGCGTTATTTTACCCGCCAAAGCCGACACCAAACCCTTTTCCAGCAATGTTTTTGGATTTACTTTATCGTTGGCGGAAAAAGCGCTCTCTAATTGATTGAGATTTACAATAAGCGCCTTAACCGCGAAAGACGCGCGCCTATATCCTTTCAATTTGGGATATCTTTTAATCAGTTCTCTGATAACCGGCTGCATATTGTGTCCGGAACGGGATTTCTGTCCCTTCATGCCCCGGCCAGAATAAGCGCCTCGCTTGCCCCCTCGGCCAACGCGCTTCTTGTCCTTATTTTTGTGTGTTGGTTTTAGCTGATGCAGTTGCATAAATTTTTAATTGCTTCAACGCTTCCATCGTCGCTTGGGCGTTATTTAATTTATTGGTCGTTCTTTTCAAAATCTTGGAAGAAATATTCTTAATGCCCGCCAAACCGCAAATTACCCGAACCGTGCCCCCGGCCACCACGCCTCGGCCTTGCGTTTGGGGCTTGAGCAAAACAAAAGCCGGTCCGAATTTCGCTTCCACCGGATGAGGAATAGTGCCGTTGACAATCGGGACAACAATTAAATGCTTTTTAGAAAGCTTGGTCGCTTTTTCTATGGCTTGAGCCACATCTTTGCCTTTGGCCACGCCCATACCCACTTTGCCGGCCCTGTTGCCGCTAATCATCACCGCCCTAAAGCTCATGTGCTTGCCTCCTTTGGCCACCCTGGTGACTCTGGCCAAATCCAAAAGCTTGGAGTCAAATCCGTCGTTAGGTTTTTGCGGCCTAAACGGCCTTGAATCTCTCATCATATTTATTATTAAAATTAAAACTTGAGACCTCCTTCTCTCGCCCCGTCGGCGAGCGCTTTAACGCGGCCTTGATATCTAAACCCTCCCCTATCAAACACAATTTGGCTAATCCCCTTTTCTTTGGCTTTTTCGGCGAGCAGCAAACCGATCTCTCTGGCCACCGCCACCTTAGCCGTCAAATTATCCAACTTTTCGCTTTTCGAAAAATCCGTCTTATCTTTTTTGATTTTTAATTGTGGTTTTTCATTCCCGCCCTGAGCGGAGCCGAAGGGTTTCATTTTTAATTTTTCATTTCTAGTCAGGTCACTCACCTGCGCTATCGTCTTGCCCTGCTCATCGTCAATCAGCTGGGCGTAGATATGGAAACTGGAACGAAAAACGCAAAGCCGCGGAACACGAATCGTCCCTGCAACTTTAGCCCTCACCCTTCTATGCCGCCTTATTCTATTTTGTTGTTTGACTAACAT
>CAYHTF010000054.1:0-2743 GCA_964359535.1 uncultured Candidatus Saccharibacteria bacterium
CACAAAAATTTATGTGGCACGCTGAGCGTGCCGTAAACAACGTTCAGCGTTGTGCCCGGGGTGGGAGTTGAACCCACATAACCTTGCGGTCAAGGGATTTTAAGTCCCTCGCGTCTAGCCAGTTGCGCCACCCGGGCCTTTCAAATTAAAAACTAAAAATGAAAAATGAAAAACGACAATGAAAAATTAAAAAAGACGGAGCATTTGCTTTTTAGATTTTAGATTGTGGTTTTTACTTTTTCACTTTTCATTTTCAATTTTAAATCGCTTGAGGCCGGGACGGGATTTGCACCCATGTATACTTCTTTTGCAGAGAAGCGCCTTAGCTACTTGGCTACCCGGCCATCGTTTTTATACTATCAGCCCTGTTGGATTTTTTCCAGTAATTCCTCAATTCGCGCCGCTTCGGCCGTTCCTTTTTCTTCCACGAAAGATATTTTTGGCACCGGCCTTGTTCTTATTCGGCGGTTCAGTTGCTGCTGGATATCGTATATGTTATGTTTGAACAAATTAATGACCTCTTTGGTTTTTTCCGTGGGGATAACGCTGATTTTGGCATTGGCTGTTCTTAAATCCGGCGGAATATCAACTCGGGTTAGGGTAACCAAAACATCATAACTGAAATTATTTTCTTTAAGCAAGATTTTAGCCAGTTCTTTTTGTACTAAGCTTTTTACTTTTTCCAGTCGCGCGCTCATAGGTGCGGAATAACTTACTTTTTGAATTCTTCAACAAAAAAAGTGATAATGTCGTCCTCTTGTATTTTAATGTCTCCTTCGCACAAAATGCCGATTTCCTCGTTCTTTTTGGCTGTTTCAATCGCTTTTTTGTTTTTTTGCAGACCCAGCATTTTGCTTCGCCCCAAAACCTCTTCGTTGCGTGAAATCTCCAGCCGGATATTTTTTTTGACTTCGCCTTCAAGGATTTTTCCGCCAACTATCTGTCGTTTTTTGTCCGTTAGAAACACTACCAGCACTTTGAGCTTGGCCAAATCGGTCCGCACCAGCTCGGCCTTGACCGCCTTTTCCATCATTTCTTTGACATACTGCTCCAGTTCGTAAATAATATCAAACGCCTTTATTCTTACTTCGTTTCTTTGGCACAAACTCAGCGCCACTGGCTCGGTTTTAACTCTAAAACCGACGATTCGCGCTTTTGAATTCTGCGCCAGCTTGACATCAGATTCGTTTATCGGGCCCGCTTCCGCTTTCAAAATACGCAAGTTCACTTTTTCGTGGGCTATATTTTGCAGTATTCCAATTATGGCTTCCAAAGAGCCGGCCATATCCGCCTTTATAATCAAATTGAGAATCTGCTTGCCGTTTTCGGTTTGGGCCGCGCTTTCTGGGGCGCTTTCCGCTGGCATTTCCACGGCTTTATCGCCAATGTTTTTTGCCGCTTCAATATTGGGGAAAACCGTAAACCTGTCGCCAATTTTGGGCAGGGTTTCAAAGCCAAGCGTGGTGGCAGGTATAGAAGCGCCGGCTGTTTCGATTGACTTCCCCTGAAAGTTTTCCAGCGCTTTAATTTTGCCAATAGCCGAGGCCGCGCCAACTATATCTCCTTTTTTCAGGACGCCGTCGGTGATGAGCAGGGTGGCGGTTGGGCCCCTTGAAGGATTTAAGCGCGTTTCAATAATCACGCCTTCGGCCGGTTTTGAAGGGTCGGTTGTCAAGTTTTCCATTTCCGCTACAAGGAAAATGACTTCCAATAGTTCCTCAATACCTTCTTTGGTTTTGGCCGAGATATTAACACAGGGCGTTTGGCCGCCCATTGATTCCACGCTAATATCTTCTCTTTGCAGTTCTCTTTTGACTCTTTCCGGGTCAGCGGCCGGCTTGTCTATTTTATTGATGGCCACAATCATTTGTGTGGCGCTTTCTTTGATGTGTTTAATAGCTTCTTTGGTTTGTGTTTTTACGCCCTCGTCCGCGGCCACAACTAAAACGGCAATGTCCGCCAATACCGCGCCTCTTGAGCGAATGGCGCTAAAGGCCTCGTGTCCGGGCGTGTCAATAAATGTGATTTTGCGCCCTTGATGTTCCACCTCATACGCCGCGACATGCTGGGTAATACCGCCAGATTCTTTGCTGGTAATGACAAAATCGTCCCGAATAGCTTCAAGCAAGGACGACTTGCCATGGTCAACATGGCCAAGAACGACCACAACCGGAGGACGAACTTGCAGATTATCTAGATTTTTTTGTTTTTTGGTTTCTTTAGGCATAATTCATTGCTTTTGCGATGGCCTCCACTTCTTCTTGGGACAGCTGATATTTAGAAATTCCTTGTTCTATGGGTTTGGTATAAACTCGGCAGTTTTCCCGCTCGTAAAGTCCAGTCAAAACAAAGCCGTTATTTTCCGCGTCCAGCAAAGCAATACAGAAGCTCTGGTTGCCGCCCACTTCCTTGAACGGGTTAAACCTCAAAACCGCTGTTTTTTGGAAACTGATTTTTGAAATGCTGGCCAGCCGCTGGATTTCTTTGAAAATCTGCTCAATGTCCTGTCCTTGTTTGGCCAGCGTTTTGAGCTGGTTTTGCAGAGATTCTTCTAAATTTTTGCCTCCCTGACTGAAAAATAGTTTTATTTTTCCGCGCGCTAGCCAAAACAAAACGCCCAAGGCGATTTCGCCGGCGAAAATAACTCCTAAGGCGATATAGACAAAAAAAATAGGGCTCAGCATATCCCTTATCGTATCGTAAAATCGCTCTTTTGGCAAACACAATAACAAAATAACGACCC
>CAYHTF010000055.1:0-2630 GCA_964359535.1 uncultured Candidatus Saccharibacteria bacterium
CTTTGATAAACTTGGCCACTTCTTTGTCTATTTGCGCCGCTACTTTTTCCGAATAATTCCTTGACTCGGAAATTTCCCGCCCCAAAAAGACCATATCGTCTCTCTCGCTAAAAGACACCGGACCCAGAGAGGACATACCATATTCTTTAACCAGCCGCCGCGCCATATCCGAGGCCTTTTCCAAATCATTGGAAGCGCCAGTGGTAATTTCCTTGAACTTGACCAACTCGGCGCAATAACCGCCCAAAAACACGGCCATCTCGGATAAAAACTCGGACTTGGTGCGGATTTTTCTTTCTTCCGAGGGCATTTTCAAAGTGTAGCCCGCGGCCAGTCCCCGAGCCACAATGGAAATCTTGCGCACTTGGTCCGCGCCAACCAAAAGAGTGGCCAAAAGCGCGTGCCCGGCCTCGTGATAAGCGGCTATTTCTTTTTCTTTTTTGGAAAGCACATGGCTTGTTCTTTCCGGCCCCAGCAAAACCTTTTCTATAGATTCCAAAAGTTCTTGCTGAAAAATTTGCTCCCGGTTGCGCCGGGCCGCCAAGATAGCCGCTTCGTTCACCAAGTTGGCCAAATCAGCGCCGGAAAATCCGGGCGTCCGTTGGGAAATTTCTTTTAAGCTTACATCCTCGGCCAAGGGCTTGCCCTGGCAGTGTATTTTGAGTATTTCTTCCCGGTCGGCAATATCGGGCAAATCCAAAATAACTTTGCGGTCAAAACGGCCGGGACGCAAAAGAGCCGGGTCAAGAACATCCCCTCGGTTCGTGGCCGCCAAAACAATAATGCCCGAATTGGTTTCAAAGCCGTCCATTTCCACCAAAATCTGATTCAAGGTCTGCTCCCGTTCATCGTGCCCGCCGCCAATACCAGTGCCTCGCACCCGGCCGATGGCGTCCAGCTCGTCAATAAAAATAATACACTTTTTGTATTTCTTGGCCTCTTGAAAAAGCGAGCGCACCCGTCCTGACCCTACCCCCACAAAAAGCTCCACAAACTCGGAAGCGGCGATAGAGAGAAAGGGCACATTACTCTCGCCAGCCACGGCCCGCGCCAATAAAGTTTTTCCCACGCCGCTGGGGCCCAAAAGCAAAACCCCTTTGGGTATCTTGGCTCCCAAGCGCAAAAACTTTTCCGGGTTTTTCAAAAAATCAACTATTTCTCTTAATTCTTCTTTGGCTTCTTTTAATCCAGCCACATCCTTGAAGCTTACTTTCTCAGCCGGGTGGCCATCTGTGCCAAACAAACGGGCCCGAGTCTGAGTAAAGCTAAGCGCTTGCATCGCGCCGGTCCGGGCCTGGCGGAAAATAATGAAAAAGAAAAAAGCGAAAAGCAATAAAGGCAGGGCAATGGTCATTACCGGGCCGATCCACACCCAAAAACCGCCCTTTTCTTTGGTTTCAATTTCCAAGGCCTTGATTTTTTCTTTGTCCGCGCCGTAGTTGGCCAAGGACTGGGAAAGAGGCGCGTCAGTTTCTTTTGTCGCCGCGTATTTCTGGCCGTCTTGCTGGACAATCAAAAGCTCGTTGCCCGAAACCGTGATTTTTTTAACCTCGCCGCGATTTATTGATTCCACCACCTGACTCAAAGGAATCTGTTTGATAGTTTCTCCGGGCTGAAAAAACAGGGTAAAAACAGCGGAAATGGCCAAAAAGACCAGCAAAATGACAAAGATATTTTTAATAAACGGTTTGATTGGCGCTTTCACGAGTTTAATATATTTTACGCTTCTTTTGGCTCTTCTTTTGGCGCGTCTTGTTGAGATTCTTTTTGCGTTTCAGCCGGTTTGGGCTGGAGCGCTTTTATTGAGAGAGCGACCCGATTGTCCGTGATTTCCACAATCTTGGCTTGAACGATTTGTCCAGGCTTGACAAATTGAGCCGGGTCCTTAACCAGCCCCCAATCAAGCTCCGAGATATGAATAAGCCCTTCAATGGGTTCTGGCCGGGGAGCCGATTCGGCCGCTTCTTCGGGCAAAGGAAAAGATATAAAAGCGCCAAAATCAACCACCGCGGTAATTTTTCCCTGAATCGTATCGCCCACCTGATAATTTTTAAGCAATTCTTTCATTTCGTTGGCGTGACCGGCTTTTTCGGACAATATAAGCTTCTTTTGCTTGGGGTCAAGGTCCAAAATTTTTATTTCCATTTCCTGGCCGATGAATTTCTGCAATTCTTTGAGGATTTTCATTTTATCGCCGCCCTCTACTTTGGGATAATTAGCGCTGGAAAGCTGAGACACGGGCAAAAAAGCCGCTATGCCCGAAACCTCGGCCAAAAGCCCGCCCTTATTGGCGCCCACGATTTTGACTTGCACGGGCTGGCCGTTGGTTTTCTTTTCTTCCAACTCTTTCCAAACCAGCTCTCTTTTGGCCTGGCTGAGCGACAATTCCACATAGCCGTTTTCGCCGTCCGAGTCCGTTACTTTGGCCCAAATACTGTCGTTGGCTTTCAAGTCCTTAAGAAAGTCCTTGGCGTCTTTGAATTCCTGGCCATAAATAATGCCCGTGCCAGCCGCTCCCAAATCAAAAAATATCGCCGCCCTGTCCAAGCCGATAACTTTGCCTTCCACAATCTCGCCCTCTTTGAGAGGCACAATGGAAATGTTTTTCTTTTGAATTTTTTCCGCTTCAA
>CAYHTF010000056.1:0-2599 GCA_964359535.1 uncultured Candidatus Saccharibacteria bacterium
GGATTGCGATACTTTATTCCCAAATGCTCATAGGCCAGCTTGGTGGCCACTCGGCCGCGCGAGGTTCTTTCAATAAAGCCCATTTGCATTAAATAGGGCTCGTAAATATCCAAAATAGTGTCCTGCTCGTCGCCAATGACCGCGGCCAAGGCCTGTAAGCCAACTGGCCCGCCTTCAAACTTTTCAATAATGGCCTGTAAAACCCGTCTGTCGCCCGGTTCCAAGCCAACTTGGTCGACTTCCATAAATGTCAGGGCTTTTTGAGCCGACTCTTTATCAATAACATTCTTGCCGGCCACTTGGGCAAAATCCCTAACCCTTTTGAGTAAGCGGTTGGCTACTCGCGGGGTAAAACGGGAACATTCCGCGATGAGGCGGCTGGCTGAGGGCTCTATGGCCACGCCCAAAATCTCGGCCGAGCGCTTAACAATTTGCTCAATGTCTGAGGGGTCGTAGAAATTAAGCTGGAAAGTGGCGCCAAAACGATTGCGCAAAGGCGAGGACAGCAAAGCCATTCGTGTGGTGGCGCCAACCAAAGTAAAATGCGGCAGTTTCAACTCCATTGTCCGGGCCATTGGGCCTTTGCCTAAAATCATGTTAAGCTTAAATTCCTCCATCGCCGGATAGATTGTCTCCTCGCAAACTCTATTTAGACGGTGCAGTTCGTCAATAAAAAGCACATCTCCGTCGTTGAGGTTAGTCAGAATAGCGGCCAAGTCCCCGGCCCGTTCAATAGCCGGCCCGGAAGTAACGCGGATATTGGCGCCCATTTCATTGGCCACCAAATGGCTCAAAGTGGTCTTGCCCAAGCCGGACCCGCCGTAAAAAAGCAGATGGTCAGGGGACTGGCCTCTTTTTTTAGCCGCGTCAATAATGACTTTCAACCCTTCTTTAAGCTTGCTTTGCCCTACATACTCGTCCCAGGTTTTAGGCCGCAAAGTATTGTCCAAATACTCGTCTTCGGGCGTATTTTCAACTGAAATTGGCTCAACCCTTGACAAATTAGCCATAATGTATTACAATATGAGATAACAAATTAGCCCTGAGCTGGGGGCCTCGGAATTTTTCTTAGCCGGATAATCTGGCTTCGGCGAGATTACTCCTCGGAAAAATTCTAAGCTTTTAGTTCCTAATACTTAAGTTCCTCCCCCAGCTCCGAGCTAATTTTTTTTCACCTCCCCCGGTGACCATCGGGGGGGTTTTAATTTTCGCCAGTCACTCTTTCCACTTCTTCTAATGTTGTCGCACCAGCCAAGACTTTAAGCAAGCCGTCCTGATTCACGGTTGTCATTCCCTTTTTCTTGGCTATGGCTTCCAAATCAACGGCCGAAGGCGAATCAGTAATCGCTTTCTCTATCTCGTCGTCAACAACCAAAATCTCAAAAATGCCGATTCTCCCCCGATAGCCGGTATTATTGCATTGTTCACAGCCCCTGATATGCGGAATTTTTTGCCCGGGCTTAATGTTGGGCGTCTGAACGATTTTGGGCAACTCAGCCAAACCGTGTTTAATAATTTCCAGCTCCTCGGCTGTGGCTGGTTTCATCTCCGAACATTCAGCGCATACTTTTCTAATCAAACGCTGGGCCAAAGATAAATTGAGCGCTGGCGCGATATTGGCGGCCGCAACTCCCAGCGCCATCAGCCGCGCCACCGCCCCGGCCGCGTTATTGGTGTGCAAAGTGGAAAGCACCAGATGGCCGGTTAGAGAAGCTTGCAAAGCGATTTCGCTAGTTTCCTTGTCGCGAATTTCGCCCACTAAAATCACATCGGGGTCTTGGCGCATAATGGACTTTAAGCCATCGGCAAAATCATAGCCCTTTGCCGGATTAACTTGCGTTTGGGACAAACCGGCCAAATGATACTCAATCGGGTCTTCAATAGTGATAATTTTAACTTCCTGACTCTGAATTTTTTTCAAAACAGCGTAAAGCGTGGTGCTTTTACCGCAACCAGTCGGCCCGGTAACAATAAACATTCCATTTGGCCTTTTAATTTCTTTTTTAATAATAGCCAGCAAGTCCGGCCGCATACCTAATGCCTCTATTTCAATAAGCGACTTTGGATTTAAGAGACGCAAAACAAAAGCCTCGCCGTATTCGGCCGGCAAAGTGGAAACTCTGGCCTCAATTTCGGTTTCCTGTGCTAAAATAGAAAAACGGCCGTCTTGAGGCCTGTCGGCCACATTGAGCTTGACTCCCGAGATTAATTTGAGCCGTGAGAGCAAATCGCGGTACAATTTTAAATCAAAAGAAATGATGTCTTGCAGAATGCCGTCCATTCTCAGCCGCATTTTGGCTGATTCTTCTTCCGGCTCTATATGCAGGTCAGAGCTTTCCAAAATAATGGCGCCGGCCAAAATCAGCTGGATAAGCTCGGTAATTGGTTTGGTTAAATTAGCTTCAATTTTCGCCTTGAGAGCAAGGACATTTTTAACTTCTTCCTTGAGTAAAGAATATGTTTCCTGAGGTATAATAACTTCTCCCATATAATTCACAATAATTCATTTTCCATTGCAATGCAAACTTTCATCAGCGCCAGCTCCGGCCAAACAAAAAAAATAGCCGCTGATTTGGCGAAAAAAATCAATAATCTTCCC
>CAYHTF010000057.1:0-2556 GCA_964359535.1 uncultured Candidatus Saccharibacteria bacterium
CGGATTGCTGTTCAACTATTCGCTCAAAATGCTTGTGCGGAGTTGGTTGCCGCCCCTGTATGCTCACATTCAAAATAGTGTTGGCAATGCCCCCTTCAATGGCGCCGATTAACTGCTGAAAAAGCGTCCGCGCTTCGTTTTTATATTCCACCAACGGGTCTTGCTGGCCGTAAGCTCGCAACCGAACAGAATCCATTAGATGCTCCATCAAATAAAGATGGTCAAGCCAAAAAGAATCAATGGTTCGCAAAACCACTATTTTTTCCGCTTCCCGCATATTTTCCTCGCCCAGTTCTTCTTCTTTTTTCTGATACTGCTCGGCAGAAAACCCGTGCTTTTCAACCAGGCCCAGCACATAATCCCGCAAATCGCTTTTTGGCTTGCCTAAAATCTCTTTTCTTTTTTTGTAAATCACCTCTCTATGCTTGTTCATCACATCGTCATATTCTAAAATGTGTTTTCGCAAATCAAAGTTCATTCCCTCAATCTTGGACTGGGCCGCCTCCACCGCCCGGGAAATAATGCCTGCTTCAATGGGCTGGTCATCGGGCAGTTTCAGGCGCTCCATCAGCGGTTTTAATCTGTCCCCGCCGAAAACGCGCATCAAATCATCTTCCAAAGAAATAAAAAACTGGCTGGAACCAGGGTCGCCCTGCCGGCCGCCCCGTCCCCTTAACTGATTGTCTATTCTTCGGGCTTCGTGCCTTTCCGTGCCAATAATATGCAAACCGCCCAGCGCTCTTACTTTACTCGCTCCATCAGAATCCGGCGGATTGCCTCCCAAAACAATATCAACTCCCCTACCTGCCATATTGGTAGCCAAAGTCACCGCTCCCAGTCGGCCGGCTTGGGCAATAATTTCGCCTTCTCTTTCGTGCTGTTTGGCGTTCAAAATCTGATGAGACACGCCCTCAACCTCAAGCAGTTTGCCCAGATACTCATTTCTTTCAATAGCTCTTGTGCCCACCAAAACCGGCTGGCCTTTTTGGTGCCGTTCTTTTATTTCCCGGATAACCGCCTCAAACTTGGCTTTCTCTGATTTATAAATCTGGTCAGCCAGGTCGGTTCTGGCCATCGGCTTGTTGGTGGGCACAGCCACCACATCCAAATGATAAACTTTGTCAAACTCCTCGGCCGAAGTCAAAGCCGTTCCGGTCATACCGGAAAGCTTTTCATACATCCGAAAATAATTCTGGAAAGTAATCGTGGCCAAAGTCATTGATTCGGGCTGAACCGCCACATTTTCTTTGGCTTCAATTGCCTGATGCAGGCCACCGGACCACCGCCTCCCGGGCATTAACCGACCGGTAAATTCGTCAACAATAAGCACTTGGCCCTGCTTAACCACATAGTCGCGGTCGCGTTTGAAAAGCGCCTCAGCTCTGAGCCCCTGTTCCAAATGATGGAGAAATTTAACGCCTTTTTCTTCATATATATTAGCCACACCCAAGAGCTTTTCAATTTTTTCAATGCCCTGCTCGGTCAGGCCGGCGGTGCGCGTTTTTTCATCCAGCTTGTAATCCTCCTCGGCCTTCAAATGCGGAATAACTTTGGCAAACTCGCCATATAAGCCGGCCGCTTCCATATCCGGCGCGGAAATAATGAGCGGGGTTCTGGCCTCGTCAATTAAAATAGAGTCAATCTCATCCACAATGGCGTAATAAAAATCGCGTTGGGACCTTTGCTCCAAACTATAAACCATATTATCCCGCAAGTAATCAAAGCCGAATTCATTGTTCGTGCCATAAGTAATGTCGGCCGCGTACGCCTCTTTTCTTGAGACCGGCCGCAAAAAACTTTCCACTACCTTAAACCCGCCAGCCACATCTCTCGTTTCGTCCCGTTCGTCGTCCCGTTCGTTTTCTCGTTCGTTCATTTTAGATTTTTCATTGTCGTTTTTCATTTTTAATTTTTCATTTTTCATTTCCAGCTGATAGTCCCCATCATATAAGTAAGCATTTTCATGGACTATGCACCCCACCGACAACCCCAACGCGTCATAAATCTGTCCCATCCAAACCATATCTCTTTTGGCCAGATAATCGTTGACCGTCACAATATGGACTCCCCTGCCGGTTAAACCGTTAAGATAGGCGGGCAAAGTGGCGGCCAATGTTTTGCCTTCGCCTGTTTTCATTTCCGCTATTTTGCCTTGATGCAAAGCAATGCCGCCAAACAGCTGCGAATCAAAAGGCCGCTGCTTCAAAGTTCTTTTGGCCGCCTCCCTGGCCAAAGCAAAGGCCTCGGCTAAAACATCGTCCAATGTTTTGCCTTCGGCCAATTGCTTTTTTAATTCCTGTGTTTTTTCTTTTAATTGAACATCAGAAAAAACAGCTGTTTTTTTCTCCCAGCTGTTTATTTCCTCCACCAAAGGCCTGAGCTTCTGAATATATTTTTCATTTGGCGCCTTAAAGAGTTTGGCAAAAATAGACATACAATTAACAAATCTCTAATCGGATTAGCTCAATATCAATTAAATGAAAAACTGAAAATGAAAAACTAAAAACGACAATCTAAAATCTAAAAAGTAATCGTCTCGTCTTTTTGAATTTTTCT
>CAYHTF010000058.1:0-2395 GCA_964359535.1 uncultured Candidatus Saccharibacteria bacterium
GGCTCTAATGTGGGCGATGAGGGACTCGGACCCCCGGCCTTCTCGGTGTAGACGAGACGCTCTAGCCAGCTGAGCTAATCGCCCGCAAAAATAATAAGTGCCCAGGGCGGGACTTGAACCCGCACGCCTTAAAAAGGCACGGCTCCTCAGGCCGTCGCGGTTACCAATTACGCCACCTGGGCATTTATACCGCTTTTTCTTCTGAATTTTCGGCTGTTGTTTCTATGATTGTTTCCTCTGCCGCCGGCTCCTCGGTCGTTTCTTCTTCCGAAGGCACATTGTTTGCCAGCGACTTCCTTTTGAGCCGCGCTCTTTTGCCCGAAACATCTCGCAAGTAATAAAGCTTGGCTCTTCGCACTTTGGCGCTTTTGATAATCTCTATTTTTTCAATATTGGGCGAGGTCAAGGGGAAGATTTTTTCCACGCCAACACCGGACATCACCCTTCGCACCGTAATAGTCGCGCCGGCTTCACGGCCGTGTTTTCGGGCAATGACAATGCCTTCAAACGACTGAATTTTGACACTTTCTTTTTTGGCCGACGCTTTGTCTTTCGAGGCCTTGCCTTTTACTTTAATGTCAATAAAAACCGGTATTTTTTGATATACCTTGACTGTGTCGCCAGTTCTAATGTTATCTATGTTGTTTGCCATATTTTTTTATTAGACTAGTTTAATATTCTTTAAATCTTCGGCTAGTTCCGCCCGAAACTCGGCAATTTTTCCTGTTGGCAATTCAATTTTCAGATAACTGGAATGTAGAAATTGCCTTTCAAGGCCTTTGGGGCAAGGCTGATTTTTAAAGCCGTACAATTTGTCTCCGGCAATTGGGTGTCCCAGATAAGCCAGATGCGCCCTGATTTGATGTTTTCGCCCGGTTTTCGGCGCGACCTCCAGCAAAGAAAAACCCTGAAACTTGTTAATAACTTGATATTCGGTGACAGCTTTTCTCAACCCCTGCCTTTGAGCTTCGGGCGAAAAAGCCAGATAAATTTTCTGCTTTTTCCGGTCTTTTTGGTCTCGACCGAGCAAGGTTTCAATTTCCCGCCTTTTGGGCTTGGGTTCGCCGATGACCAGCGCCAAATACCTTTTCTCCACGCTTCTTTGTTTAAATTGTTTTTGCAGGAAAAGCAAGGCAGGATTTGTTTTGGCTATAAGCAGAACGCCGGAAGTGTCTTGGTCTAATCGGTGAACCAAACCATATCTTGACGGCTCACCTGCGTTTTTCAACTCGGGAAATCGCTTGGCCAACTCCTCCATCAGCCCTATAACCGTCTTTTCCGGCGGCTTATCCACCACTAAAACATTTTCGTCTTGATAAATAATTTTTATGTCCATTATGAATTATCATACCCTAAACCCGTGATTTTTTCAATGACATTTCTGGCTTCCCGATAATTTCTGTTAATTTCTGTGTTTTTATCTCTGTTTTTATTTTTTTAATATTTTTCAATTGTGACGTCTTAATCTGCCATGGCAGATTAAGACGTCACAATTGAAGTGAGGCAAAAACGATAAAGTCAACAAAAAAACGCCCCGATTTTTGTTTTCGCGAACAGGGTTTTGACAAAACCCTGTTCGCGAAATTATAATGAGCGTCGGAATTTTTTACGCGCCGTTGAGCGCGTTTCGAAACTCTACGAATTGTTTTATTCTTTCTTGGTACGCCTCCGAGAATGGGTGCTCACTGCCTTGGTATTCGGCAAATATCGAAAAAGCGCTGGTGGATTTTATTTTTTCATCTATTCTTTTAAGATATTGCTTTCCCCAATTAACCCTTAGGGTATACGCCTTTGTTTCCCATGGGTCAAAGAACCAACACATCAGATTATCGTCCGCAGGGATAACCGGCTGGACGCGAAGCCGAAGTGGCTTATTGAGTCCTTTCAAAATCTTTTTTTCGAGCAGGGGATGTTCGTCAAAATGCTCAAGAAAAAATTGATACCCCGCCATTTCGATGTCGTACGCAGTCGGTCTTAAAAACGCGTCAACCGTCAGCGCCGTTAATTGGAAGCTCATTTCTTGGGATATCAAATATCCGACAAGAAATTGGACATTCATTTGTTCGGCGCAATCTTCGGTTTTTCTATCATTTTCATTGAGCGGGAGTTCGATTTTTGCGCTCGCCAAATGCCGGCGCAGATTGTCAATTGTGCGCCTATCTGCAGGCGTTTTAGTATGCCATTTTTTGATAGCCGCAAACAATTCTGAAAATTTATCTTGTTTTTCCATAACAGATTTTCCTCCGTTTTAAAAGGTTAAAGAACATTATCGCCCAAATTACTAACTACCAATTACTAATTGCTGAAATTTTTGCGTCAGCTAGGGATAAATTTTTGTTGCACAAAAATTTATGTGGCACGCTGAGCGTGCCGTAAACAACGTTCAGCGTTGTGC
>CAYHTF010000059.1:0-2362 GCA_964359535.1 uncultured Candidatus Saccharibacteria bacterium
TTTCAATGCCTCTAAATTTCTAAGCGGCGGGAGGAGGATTTGAACCCCCGATACCCTTGCGAGTATACCGCATTTCGAGTGCGGCCCATTCAGCCGCTCTGGCATCCCGCCGTATTATTTAATCCATTGATACAGCAATTTTTCAAGGTCTAATTTTAGCGCCCAGCTTTTTAGGTACATTTTGTCTATCTTTTTGCCCGAGATTTTAAAAATGGAATCAATATCTTCTAAGTGGCGCGTAGATAAAGAATCTTTGCTCCAATTTAGTTTTGATAAAATCAGATCTTCAGCGGAGGCAAAATATATTTTTTTGCCGAGAATTTTTTGGCTTACTCTTCTTTGTAGTCGAGAACAATCAAATTCGTCATTTTTTAAAATCCAAAAATCTACTTTCAGGCCGCTTTCGCCGTCAATAAAATTAAATTCGCCCTGAGTCCGCATCGCTTCTCGCATCATTTGCGCGTCAATATAGCCGCCCTGCCCTAATTTTTGCAAGGCCATCTTTAGCTTGGCAATGTCATTCTCTTTTAGTTCAACAATGATGTCAATATCAGCGGTAAAGCGCGGCCTGCCCCATACCAAAACCGCCATTCCGCCCGTGATAAAGTAGGGAATACGCAGTTCTTTAAGAATTTCGGCCACGACAACAAGAATGTGTTTTGGATTTTGCCGTCTCATAAGTCATTTTATTCGGCGCGATTTCTTTGGCCAACTCCCAAAGCGCCGAGCCAAGTTCTATTTTTTGGTCAGCCGACATTCGTTGAAAAATAGCGTCCTGAATATCTTGGGCAGACTTTTTGGTTTTAATAGTGGCTGGCGTTCGCATGTTGTCTTTTTTACTTTTTCGTTTTCAGTATCTCGTCAATTAGGCCGTACTCTTTGGCTTCTTCGGCCGAGAGATAAAAGTCGCGGTCGGTGTCTCTTTCCAGTTTTTTGATGGGCTGGCCAGTGTGTTTGGCTAAAATTTTGTTGAGATTTTCTTTGATTTTAAGAATCTGCCGAGCCGTAATTTCAATTTCCACGGCCTGTCCGTTCACACCGCCCGCCACTTGGTGGAGCAATATCTCGGAGTTGGGCAGGGCAAATCTTTTGCCCTTGGCGCCAGCGGCCAGTAAAGTGGCTCCCATAGAAGCGGCCAAGCCCACGCAAACAGTTGAGATGGGGCAGGAAACATATTGCATTGTGTCGTAAATGGCCAAGCCCGCGGAAACCGAGCCGCCGGGCGTGTTGATATAAATCTGAATGTCTTTTTTGGGGTCTTGCGAGGCCAAAAAAAGCATCTGGGCAATAACTGAATTGGCCACCATATCGTTCACCGGGCCAACCAAAAAAATAATCCGTTCTTTGAGCAAACGAGAATAAATATCATAAGCGCGCTCGCCGTATTGGCTTTTTTCAACAACAGTAGGTATAAGGTTCATATTTTTATATTGTTTTTAATTTCCTTACTATCAGATAATAACACAAAACAGCCAAATCCGCCAGCTGGCGGACTGGCCTGGGGTTAGCAGACAAAACTTTCCAATAGGGCGAGGGTTTTTTCCTGCTTGAGCATTTCTTTGGCGTAATCTTTGAGTTGTTGGGGATCTAAATCTTTTCTGGCCTGTTCCGGGTTTTCGTAGCGCTTGAGCATATCGGTTATGGCTTTTTCAATTTCGTCTTCGGTTGATTCAATTTTTTCTTTCTCGGCAACGGCTTTAAGAATCAACCCGCTTTTGAGCCGGGATTCAATTTGAGGCAGAAAAGCAACCATCAGCTCTTCCTCGGTCTGTTTGGCCCGAGATAGATATTCTTCCAAAGTTATTTTGAGGTCATCCTTGATTTTATTCTTCAGGCCTTCCAATATCTGCTTTTTTTCCAGCTCTACTAGTTCCGGCGGTATATCAACTTCGCTCTCTTTACATATATTTTCCACTATTTCCTGCCTTATTCTCTGAGTCTCGGCCATTTCTTTTTCCGCCATCAAACCCTCTTTTATGCTTTTTTGCAGGCCGGCAAAGTCCTCAAACTTGCCCAGCCCTTTGGCAAACTCATCGTTGAGCTCGGCCAGTTCCACGCTTTGCACGGACTTAACACTCACCTTAAAGCTGGTTTTTTGGCCATCTGGCGAGGCAAGCTCAAACTCTTTGGTTTCACCACCCTGCGTCCCAATAAGTTTTTCGTCAAAACCGCCGGGCAGGCCGCTTTCGCCCAAGATAAATCCATCTTGGATTTTTTGATTATGACCACTATATTCGTATTCAATCTCCACGAAATCGCCTTTTTGGGCCGGGCCGTTTTTCAAAGAAAACTTGGCGCGTGATTTTTTGAGCCAAGACATAGCGTCCTCCATATCTTTTTCCTCAACAAAAACCGGCCGCCT
>CAYHTF010000060.1:0-1204 GCA_964359535.1 uncultured Candidatus Saccharibacteria bacterium
TATAAACTTTCACTCTGTCTGCGTACTTGTGGCCAAAAACGCCAATCGCTCCCTGTTCTTTGGCTTTGTCTGTTTCCATTTCCTCGCAAACCACCGGCAAGTCCGCCTGAATTTTTTCGTTCACCAAATCCTCAATCTGTTTTAATTCGCTGTCCGAAAGCTTACGATTAAAATTAAAATCAAACCGCAAACGCTCGCTAGTGATATTGCTGCCTTTTTGCTCCACGCTATCACCCAATATCTGGCGCAAAGCGGCCAAAAGCAAATGCGTGGCCGTGTGATATTTTGTGGTTTGCTCGGAACTGTCGGCCAGTCCGGACTTAAACTGGCCAGCGGAAGCGGTGCGGGAAAGCTCCTGGTGTTTTTTTAATTCTTCTTGAAAACCTTGCTCGTCCACTGCGGCATTTTTTTCGCGAGCCATCTCGGCCGTCATTTCAATGGGAAAGCCGTATGATTGATAAAGGTCAAAGGCCTCTTTGCCGGAGATATTTTCTTTGACCGTCTTTTCAAATTCCTTTAATCCTTTTGACAAAGTGACGGAAAACTTATCCTCTTCTTTTAATAGTTCGTCAAAAATAAATTCTTGATTGTCTCGCAGTTCCGGATAAACATTTTCGTATATTTTAATAACCGTTTCGGCAATGGAGGCCGTAAAATTTTTCTCAATGCCTAATAATCTGCCGTATCTTATCGCCCGCCGTATCAGTCTTCGTAAAACATATCCCCTTTCAGTATTAGATGGCGTCAATCTTTCGGCCAGCAAAAATGTTGCGGCCTTAATGTGGTCAGCAATAATACGAAATGGTTTTTCGTTCCCTAAATATAGTGCGCCTGAAATCTCGGCTATTTTTTCAATAATCAAAGTAAACAATTCCGTCTCATACACATTGTCTTTTCCTTGCAATATCATCGCCACCCGCTCCAGCCCCATTCCCGTATCCACATTTTTTTGAGAGAGCTCCTCAAACTTTCCCTCTCTATTTTTATTATACTCCATAAACACATCATTCCAAATCTCCACCCATTTTTTATCACTTGGGTCAAATTTTTTCGGCGGCTCGTCTTGGCCTGTCCAGTAAAACATTTCCGTGTCCGGGCCGCATGGCCCGGACTGACCGGCCGGCCCCCACCAATTATCGTCCCGACCCAAATAAGCAATTCGGTCTTTGGACACGCCAAGCGATTGCCAGATTTCCGCCGCCTC
>CAYHTF010000060.1:1304-2361 GCA_964359535.1 uncultured Candidatus Saccharibacteria bacterium
AGCGACCAATTGCCGAGCATTTCAAAAAAAGTCAAATGCGTACTATCCCCAACATCATCAATATCGGCCGTGCGGATGCATTTTTGAGAATTGCAAAGACGATTGCCCATTGGGTGTTTTTCGCCCAACAAAAAAGGCACCAAAGGGTGCATACCCGCGGTGGTAAAAAGCACGGTTGGGTCGTTTTCTGGAACCAAAGGCGCGGAGGGCAAAATGCTGTGCTCCCTTACCTTGAAAAAATTTAAAAACTTTGTTCTGATTTCTTGCGCAGTCATTTTTTCATGTATACCTGTCCGCCACTACTGAGGCGGCGTAAGAATAGGGCTTGATTTTGGGCTCAAAGCCATTGGCCATAATAAAACCGGTCACCTCTTTAACCATTTCTTTGGTCTTGCCCTGCTCGCCAATGTCCGCGTGAATATACCGAAAATCGTAGTTAATAGTTTTCAACTCCGGGGCGTTCAAAAGCCGTTCTCTTAAAATTAAAGCGAACTCGCACGACAAATAAACCTCTTCCAAAATTCGCTGGCGCATATTGTAAAATCGTTTTTCAAACGGCGAATATCTTATTTTTTTAATAAAAAAACGGCCGCCCTCCCCTTTTTTAAGCGCCACCACCACCAAAGGAAAAAACGGCTCGTCCGAAGACGGCGAGTCGCAGCCCACCGTAATTTCAAAAACTTTCTCCGGACTGGCAGTCATATAACCGCACAACTCCCCAAACATTTCGTCCAAGGTTAAACTGCCCGAAGTGGGGCTATAAAAATATCCGTCAATAAACTTGTCCATGTTAGAAATTCTTATTGAGCCCGTTAGGGCGAAATTTAGAAGTTCTTACACCCCGTACCAATCCGAATGATGAACTTTGCCCCAGCAAGAATAGAGCCACAGGCGAATTCGCAGACGAACAATATCTGAAAACTATTCGCCAATGGGATTTGGTTCGGGGTAATATCTCACAATAGCAAAAACCCATTAAAAATCAACGAATTTGCTTGATAATCGCTAAAAACTCTTTGGGATCCAAAGAAGCGCCGCCGATTAAAAGACCGTCAAG
>CAYHTF010000061.1:0-2348 GCA_964359535.1 uncultured Candidatus Saccharibacteria bacterium
CAGTTTGTTGAAACAACTATATTATACTTGTTTTTTCGGTCTTTGTCAATTTCTTTCTGCCCTTTGCGTTGGACTATTTTTTCTGATATTATAATGTATTCTAATATGCTTAAACGGATTCTTCATTCCCGCGCTAGAAATATTACTTTCGGCGCTTTAATTTTAGTGTTTTCGGCCGGAGTGAGCCGCGTTTTCGGTTTAGTTAGAACCGGCCTTGTGGCGGGCTATTTCGGCCGGGGAGAAGAGGCCGACATTTATTTCGCCGCTTTCCGTATTCCGGACTTGATTTATAATCTATTGATAGTGGGCGGTATTTTAATCGCTTTTCTGCCTCTTTTTTCCGAGTACTTTGCCAAAGACGAGCAAAAGGCCTGGGCAGCGACCAATCATATTTTGAATGTTTTTTTGGTTTTGCTTTTGGCTTTTTCCGCCCTGCTTTTTATTTTCACTCCTCAGCTGATTAACCTAATTACTCCGGGATTTTCCGAAACAGCCAAAGCCACAACCGTGAAACTGACAAGGTTAATGTTTTTGAGCCCTTTGCTTTTGGGCTTGGCCAGCATATTTTCCGGTATTTTGCAGTATTTCCACCGCTTTTTCGCTTATTCTTTGGCGCCCATATTATATAATGTCGGCATAATAGCGGGCATTGTTTTTCTTTATCCCAAATACGGCGTTTATGGCGCGGCTATCGGCGTTGTGGCCGGCGCTCTTCTGCATCTTGTCATTCAGATACCCACGGCCATTCATTGCGGCTATCGCTATCGTTTTTCGCTTAACTTCAAGGCCCCGGCGGTGAAGAAAATTTTTCGCCTGATGATACCCCGTTTTTTTGCCATCAGTTCGCAACAGCTCAACCTGCTCTCGGCCACAGCCATTGCCTCCACAATTCACACTGGCGCTTTATCCATTTTCACTTACGCGAACGATTTGCAGTATTTTCCCATTGGCATTGTGGCCATTCCTTTTGCTATGGCTTCTTTTCCGGCCTTGTCTCGCGCTTGGGCGGACGGCCGAAAAGCCGAATTTTTGCGCGATTTTTCTTTGGTCTTTCGGCAAATAGTTTTTTTGGTGGCGCCTTTGGGCTTTTTAATTTTTATTCTGCGCGCGCAGATTGTGCGATTGATACTCGGCAGTTTAGGCCCCTCTCATTTTGACTGGGTAGCCACCCGTTTAACCGCCGCCTCTTTGGGCATTTTCGCTTTGGGTATTATGGCTTCGGCTTTAATCCCTTTGCTTTCCCGCGCTTTCTTTTCCTTTCAAGATACCAAGACCCCAACCATTATCGCGGTGGTTTCTTTTGTTTTGAATATCGCTTTGAATATCTGGTTCACGCGTTTGTTGGCCGACTCTGCCGCCGTGGCGGCATTTGTGAGCAATATTATGAAATTGTCCGGAATAAGCAATATCGCGGTTCTGGGACTGCCTTTGGCTTTTTCTTGCGCAGCTCTTTTCCAGTTCGCGCTTTTGGCGATTTTTTTGCGGAAGAAAGCCGGGGACTTTGGCTTAAAAGAAATTTGGCAGTCGTTTAAAAATATCGCGCTTGTGAGCGCGATAATGACACTCGCAGTTTATTTTTTGCTTTACCTGTTGAATAATTTTGTTGAAACGCAAACGGTTTTCGGCCTGCTTTTACAGACGATAGGCGCCGGGATGGCTGGTGTCGCGGTTTATCTGCTCTTGTCCTGGCAGTTAAAGATGACGGAATTAAAAGCGCTGTTTGGCGGCCTGCGCCACCAATTCGCCAAGCAATAGATTTACAAATAGCCCTTATTTAAGTATGCTAAAATAAAGGCGCCACTAAGAATATCAGCATACTTAGGGTGACCAGAGAAATAAGTATGAGCCAGACCGCTTTGATAAAAATTTTTCGCTTGCGATTTTTCATAGAATTCAAAGTATCTTGCTTAATCGTATCGTAAATTTGGCGACAACGCAATTATATGACCGCCCGCTATAAAGATATTTCCAGGTCCAGAAAACGCAAAACCAGTTCTTGGCAGACGATATTGTTCTCGGCGGTTTTGAGTATTCTGCTGGCCATTACCATTATTTTTTTGCTCGTTTCCAGCTGGCGGGTAACAGTACGACGGGCGGAGCTTGAAAAGCAGCTCAAGGCGGTTCAAGAAAATGTCCGGGAATTGGAAGAAAAAAACAAGGAATTAAAATTAGAACTGCCTCAAACTCAAACACTGGATTATTTGGAAAAGAAAATCCGGGAACAGGGCTATAAAAAGCCGGGAGAAGAAGTAGCGGTGGTAGTGCCGTCACAAAACGGTTTAAGCGAAAATGCCAAGCCAAAAGGTTTTTGGCAAGACCTTTGGCAGCGGCTCGGGCTTTAACGCGAG
>CAYHTF010000062.1:0-2313 GCA_964359535.1 uncultured Candidatus Saccharibacteria bacterium
CGCTCCCGCCTGCTATCGCCTGAGCGAAGCAATGGCGGGCAGGTTGCGAAATGCGTTGCCATAAATTTTGCTTGTCTAAATTCATGTTATTTGGTAGTATAAAAATACAGGTAATGACCTTATATACTATAATACTACCAAAACTTTATTCATATGACAAGTGGAAAAACAATCAGCGAAAATATCAAGAAAATGCGAGCTAAACTTGGCTTGACGCAAGACGATTTAGCCAAGAAAGCAGATATTAAATATACAACGCTTATGAAAGTCGAAAGCGGTACTGTTAACAAGCCAAGCGTCCAAACTATGGCGAAAATCGCCAAAGCCCTTGGGGTTTCTATTGAGGAATTAATTTGATATAATTATAAATATGAAAAACAATAAAACACTCGTTATTTTTGCGGCAGTCTTAATAATCGGCTTTTTGAGCATGGCGCAAAACGCGAATAATGTTTTCGCGCAAGCGCAGGACGCGAAAGAACAAAAAACGGTACCAGCCGCGCAGTCTTCTAATCAAGACTTATTAATGATAATAGAGCAGTTGAAAAATCAGATAAAGGAATTACAGGATCAGCTTGCCAAATTAACATCCGAAGTTGCTACGGTAAAAGAGGAAATAAAAATTACCAAAGAACTTTATAAAGGCGTTTCCGGCAATGAAGTCAAGGAGGTTCAGAAGTTTTTGAAGCAATTCTCGGAAATTTATCCGGAAGGGTTAATTACCGGCTATTACGGTTCTCTCACTGAAAAAGCAGTAAAGAAATTTCAAGAAAGAGAAGGTTTATCCGCAACCGGCAAAATTGATGAAATTACAAGAAAAAATATAAATGAATATCTGGCAGAAGGGGAAAAGAAAGTTGTAATTTGCCATTTTGCTTCAGATAATTCCGCTAATAAGCAAACTCTTGAAATTTCCAAATCCGCTTTGGAAACACATTTAGCGCACAACGACACTCTTGGCGCCTGCCAAACACAACCAACAGCGGCATCTCCTGTTCCAGAAAGCGCTTCAACAAAACCCGCGGCCGTTTCTACTACACCCGTTATTCCTGAGTCAGCTATTTCATCCGTCAGCGGCATAGTTCAAGTCACGGGCGGCAAAGTTTTCGGCGGTGCAGTTCAGGTCATGGGGGCAAATTTTTGCGCTTTGACAAAAGACGGCTTAGTTTTCTGCCCGTATTCTGAAAAAAAAGGCCCCGAAACCCCAGGCTCTAAAATTCCCACCCCCACTCCCGCTAGAGGCGGCAACTTTGTCGCTGTCCCCGGCCTAACTAATGTGGCGAGTATCGCTAGTTTTGAAGATAAACGAGTTTGTGTTGTAAAAACCGATGGTTCAGCTCTTTGCTGGGGAGACAACTCTTATGGACAGTTGGGTGATGGCACATTAGTTGCCAAGACAGAACCAACTCAAGTTTTTGGATTGGGACCCGGCACAACCGCTTCAATTTCTATGGGAAGGATGCATACTTGCGCCTTAAAAATTAACGGTTCGGTTGTTTGCTGGGGAAGTAACGACTCCCTTACGGGCGGCGGCGGCCAAATAGGCCATGGCGATAAAACAGAAACAATCAGATTGTTTCCAACTCAAGTTTCCGGCTTGGGTCCCAAATCAACTCTTGCTCTTTCCTCGAGCGACAATGGCACTTGCGCTATAAAAACGGATAACTCGGTTGTTTGCTGGGGGGAAACTCCTCCTATTGGATCTGCCGGAACTTATGCTCCGGTCAAAATATCTCAAAATTTAGGCGCGATTAAATCTCTCACTATTGGCTGGAAAACCACCTTTGCTTTAAAGGCAAATGGCTCGGTTGTTGGCTGGGGACAAAATTATTGCGGGCAATTAGGAAACGGCCGTCAAGAAACAGGCGGTCTGACCCAAGTTACCGGTTTGGGTCCCGGCTCAACAGCCGCTATCGCTACCGACTTTATGCACAGTTGCGCTTTGAAAACCGATGGATCAGTTGTTTGTTGGGGATGCGGTGATATAGCCGGAGATGGCACGATTTTCAATAAATATACCCCTGTCCAACCCACTGGATTGGGTGCTGGCACGACTGCCGCAATCTCTGATAACGCCTCTTGCGCTATAAAAACCGATGGTTCGGTTGTGTGCTGGTCTGGGGGGATTCCAAAGTCTGTGCCCGGTTTAAAATAAAAATAAACAGACAATTTGTTTCGCTGGTTCTGCGCCGAAAAATACAAATTTTTGAAAACAAAAATTTTCTTAGGAAAAGAGTATTAAATTTTATAGATGCAAATGAAAACAAAAATTTTAATCATTTTAGCAATTTTGATTGTCTTGGGAGCGGCCGG
>CAYHTF010000063.1:0-2310 GCA_964359535.1 uncultured Candidatus Saccharibacteria bacterium
TTACTGGAAAACAAGTTCGCCCGCGCCTGATTGGGCCTTAAAAAAGTTGACAAACTTGTTTAAAAGATTAAACTAAATATATACAGTACCCATAATCAAATTATGGGTATTTTTTAGAAATAAAATCGTTCGCTCCGTCATTTTTAATTTTTCACTTTTAATTTTTCATTTGACCGAGCAACGCAAGGGAACATGGATACAAAAAATTTCATTTCGGCGGTCACGCAAATAGCGGAAGAAAAGGGCATTCCGGCGCCCAAGATATTTGAGGTGATAGAAAAAGCGTACGCGGCCGCGTATAAAAAGGACTTTGGCAAAAAAGGCCAGATTATCCGCGCCAAGCTTGATGTTAAAAACAACAAGGTGCAGTTTTGGCAAATCAAGCTGGTAGTGGACGAAAGTATGATTTATTCGGCCGAGGAGCTGGAAGAGCTGAAACTTAAAGGCCTGGCCGAGCGGGAAACCAGAGAAGACCCGGAAGAAATCACCGAGGGCGAACGCAAAAAAGTCCGCTTTTCCACCGAACGCCATATTATGGTTGAGGAAGCCCAAAAAACCGACCCCAAAGTCAAGCCTGGCGATGAGCTGGCCATTGAGCTGGAAACTCGGGAGGACTATGGCCGAATAGCGGCCCAAACCGCCAAGCAGGTTATTCTCCAGCGACTCAGAGAAGCGGAAAGAGAAATAGTGCTCGCCGAATATAAAGACAAGGAGGGCGAAATTGTTTCGGGCATTGTTCAGCGCTTGGAAAACCGCAATGTTTTCGTTGATATCGGCAAAACACTGGGTATTTTACCCAGAGAGGAGCAAACGCCGGGCGAGTTTTACCGCCCAGGTCAGCGGCTCAAATTTTTCGTGCTTAAAGTTGAGGACTCGCCCCGGGGAGCCATTATCTTTTTGTCCCGCGCCTACCCCAGATTTATCTCCAAACTTTTTGAGCTGGAAGTGCCGGAAATCGCGCAAGAGGCTGTGGTTATCAGGTCTATTGCCAGAGAGGCCGGCTCCCGCTCCAAAGTCGCGGTGGAATCAAAAGCCGAGGGCGTTGACCCTATTGGCTCGGTTGTGGGGCAAAGAGGCATTAGGGTGAGCGCGGTTATCTCGGAATTGGGCGGGGAGAAAATTGACATCATTGAATACTCGGACGACCCGGAGAAGTTTTTGGCTAATTCTTTATCTCCGGCCAAAGTCATTGAAATTAAAATTATGCCCAAAAACAAGGCCTTGGCTATTGTGCCCGAAGAGCAGTTGTCTCTGGCTATCGGCAAAGAAGGCCAAAATGTACGGCTGGCGGCCAAGCTCACGGGCTGGAAAATAGATGTGCGTGGCCCGAGCAGTATTAAAGAAGGGGAAGATGAGACAGAGACTAAAGAAGAAAAACTAGAAAAAATAAAAAAACCAAGAAAAGAAGTAAAAAAGTCGGTTAAAAAAGTGAAAAAATAAAAATATGTTTTATATACCAATTATTATCGCGCTTTTTACCATTGTCTTCGCTTTCTTTTTAATTCAGCGACTCAACAAGGCCGCTAACGGCTCGGAAAAAATGCAGGCCATTGCCGCGGCCATCAGAGAAGGGGCTATGTCCTACCTCAAACGGCAATACACTACCGTGGCCATTGTGGCTGGCGTATTGTTTATTATTCTGTGGCTGGCCTTGGGCATTAAAACCGGTTTGGGCTTTATTGTCGGCGGCCTGTCTTCGGCTTTGGCCGGCTTTATGGGTATGCTTATTTCCACCAGAGCCAATGTTAAGGTAGCCGAAGCGGCCAAAAAAGGTATGTCGCCTGCCTTGCGCCTGTCGTTTTTGGGCGGCTCGGTCACCGGCTTAATGGTGGTTGGCTTGGGTCTTTTGGCCGTATCCGGTTTTTGGGCTTTGTTTCACGACTTAAAAGCTTTGATTGCCTTGGGTTTTGGCGGCAGCTTAATCGCGGTTTTCGCCCGCTTGGGCGGCGGCATTTATACCAAAGCGGCTGATGTGGGCGCTGATTTAGTGGGAAAAGTAGAACAGGGCATTCCCGAAGACGACCCAAGAAACCCGGCCACTATTGCCGATAATGTGGGCGATAATGTGGGCGATTGCGCCGGTATGGCCGCTGATTTGTTTGAAACATACGCGGCCACTCTAGTGGCGGCGATGATTTTGGGTTCATCAATTCTGGCCGGCGAGGGCGCTATCCGCTTGCCCTTGATGATGGCTTCGGTGGCGGCGGTTTCCTCGGTGATTGCCACTTTTTTTGTGCGGTTGGGAAAAACAAAGAATATAATGAACGCGCTTTACAAAGGATTGGCGGTGAGCGCGGTTCTGGCCGCTAT
>CAYHTF010000064.1:0-2271 GCA_964359535.1 uncultured Candidatus Saccharibacteria bacterium
ATAACTACGATTTTATAATTTTTATAAACATTATAACGGTTATAAATATTATAGATTTAGTAATTCCGTTAGTATCCCTGCAGTTTTTTAACTCCGCTGTGCTTTCGGATTCTTTCCAGCGCCTTGGCTTCGATTTGCCGTATCCGCTCTCTGGTTACGCCGAACTCTTTGCCCACTTCTTCCAGAGTGTGTGTTATCTCGTCTTCCAAGCCAAACCTCATAGCCAATATCTTGCGTTCTCGCGGAGCCAAGTCAACCAAAATTTCATTCAGCCGGCCTTTAAGCAAAGTACGGGCCGCTTCCTGCGAGGGCGATGGCGATTTTTTGTCTTTAACAAACTCGGACAAAACACTGTCTTCCTCGCCACCCTGTCCCACTGGCACTTCCAAAGAAACAGTTTTCTGGGAAATTTTCATAATATGATAAACCTTGGCCACTTCAATGCCCATTTCCGCGGCAATCTCCTCGGGCAATGGCTCTCTGCCCAAATCCTGCAAAAGACGGCGCCTGACTTTGGTGTATTTTGAAATGGTCTCAATCATATGCACTGGAATGCGGATTGTTCTGGCTTGGTCCGCTAACGCCCGGGTAATGGCCTGCCTTATCCACCAAGTGGCGTAGGTGGAAAACTTGTAGCCCTTTCGCCAATCAAATTTTTCCACCGCGCGAAAAAGACCCAGATTGCCCTCCTGAATTAAATCTAGCATAGTCAAATTAGCGGACTTGCCCACATATTTTTTGGCAATAGAAACCACCAGGCGCAAATTGGCCCAGGCCAATTTCTTTCTAGCTTCTTCGTCGCCTTTCTCAATTCTTCGGGACAGTTCTTTTTCTTCTTCGGCGGTCAAAAACGGCACCCGGCCAATTTCTTTAAGATACATTTGTATCGGGTCAACCCGGCCGTCCGCGCCGATTTTTGACATTTTTTTGCCGGGCTTTTCTTTTTCTTCAATATCCAAAAACTCTCTGGCTTCCTTAATTTCAATGCCCTCGTTTTCCAGTTTTTGATAAACATCTTCCAGACCTTCAATGTCCCTGTCCAAAAGCGGAAACAAATACAAGAGCTCCGAGTTGGTCACAAAGCCCCTGTCTCTCCCTTTTCTTATCAAATCCCGCAATTTTTCCGGCGAAAAAATAACCTTGGAAACCTTGGCCGCTTTCTTGACGACCCTCTTGACCGCTTTCTTTTTAGCCGGGACAATTTTCTTTTTTATTTTTTTAATCATAAAATTTTATAACTGTTATAACAGTTATAATGATTATAATTTAGCCGATGGCCATAAATTGATAAACCGCCAGAGCAAAAGTGAATATCCACGAAACGCCAAAAAAAATCAAAAACAGCAAAATAAGAGTGCCGTACTGGGCCAAAAACATTTTCAAGCCGTCAAAACGGCGCGACAAAAAAGAAAAAAGAATATGCGAGCCGTCCAAGGGCGGCAAAGGCAAAAGATTAAAAATGCCCCAAGCGATATTGTAAATACTGATAACCGAGAAAATTAAAAATAAAGGGCCGTAAGGAGACGCCTGCAACGAAGGAATCAGTACTTCCTGGCTATTGGTGAAAAAAGAAAAAACAATGCTAAATTTTAAGCCGCCAGCCAAAGGCAGAAACCGGCATATTAAACCAAAAATTAAAGCGAGCAGGAAATTGGATAAAGGCCCGGCCAGCGCCACTTTAAGCTGGCCCCATCGCTGGTCTTTGAAATTAAAAGGATTAATTGGCACGGGCTTGGCCCAGCCAAAAAGCGGCCCTCGGCCCATTGTCATGAGCAAAAGCGATAAAGGCACGATAATTGAGCCGAAAATATCAATATGCTTCAATGGGTTCAGCGACAAGCGGCCAGCTTGTTTGGCCGTTGAATCGCCCAAAAAATAAGCCATAGCGCCATGGCTCACCTCGTGCACGACCACGGAAAAAAACAAAACAAGCAGCGAAAAGATAGTAATTATCGCCATATAAAGATATAGTAGCACGCTGGGGTTGCTTTTTTCAAGCGAAAAAGATAATATAAACGAAACACGGAAAACTATGGGAAAAGAATGCGCTATTTGCGCCAAAAAATCCATCTTGGCCTGGCGACTAACCAAGTTAAGGGGTAAATATCACCGAACTATTAAGAAAAGAAAATATCCAAACCTGCAATGGCTCAATGTGCCGGTAAATGTGGGCAGAGAGGCCTACAAATCGTTTGCTGGCAAGCGGGTTTTGTCTTGCGCTAAATGCATCAAAACCCTGTCCAAAGTAAAGTAGAGTTGCTAGATTACGGG
>CAYHTF010000065.1:0-2241 GCA_964359535.1 uncultured Candidatus Saccharibacteria bacterium
GCGCTAAACGATATTTAAATTAAAGAACTGTTATGCCCAAATAATAACATACTTTGCCGAAAAAGTCAAGCCCCAGCACCAAATCCCGGCGATAAATGATTTTTAGCAGAGCTTATCTGCGAATACGCCTGCGGCTCTGTTCCTACTTTAATAAAGTTCATCGTTAAGATTGATGCGGGGTGTCCAAGTTGACAGGTAATCAGCCGCAAACTACAATAAAAACAAAGGTATAATCAGAATATGACAGAAGAAAATCAGACAAAAAATGAAGAAAATCTGCTGGCGCAAATAGCCCAAAAATACTCTTTGCGGCTGATTTTGCTTTTTGGTTCGCGGGTAGATGCTAAGCAGCTGCACAAAGAAAGCGATTTTGATGTAGCCTATTTAAGTAAGAAGAGGCTGGCCATAATGGAGGAAGCCAGAATGGCGACTGAAATGGCGCCGTATTTTCATAGCGATAATATTGACTTGGTCAACTTAAAAAACGCTTCTCCCCTGCTCTATTACGCGGTTTTTGACAAATGCAAAGTTTTATACCAAGAAGACGAACTGCTGTTCCCAACCCTGCGGATTTACGCTCTCCGCAAGTTCATTGAAACGCAGCCGCTTTATGAATTAAAACATCAAAGGTTAAAAGAAGAAGCCAAACAAATTAGAGAAAAATATGGTATTTAGCAAAATTTTCGTCAACGAAAAAATAGAAAAAATAAAGGAGTATCTGGCCGGGGTGAAACATTTATTTAGATTTTCTGCTCAAGAAATTATAACTGATTCTGAAAAATTGCATGTCGCGGAACGGCTTTTTCAATTGATTGTTGATGAAATTATTGACATAAACCAGCATTTTATTAAAGAGCTGGGGCTGAATGTTCCCGATGATTTTGAAGGCACTTTTAATATCTTGGCCAAGAACAAAATCTTGCCCGACGATTTTGCCTTAAAAATCGCGCCAACAGTCGGCCTGCGAAACCGGTTAGTCCACCGCTACGAAGAGTTAAACCCGAAACTTTTTATTGAGAGCTTTCAAAAAGAATATCCTGATTTTGAAAAATATATCGGCCTTATCAACGCTTACTCGGGACAAAACGAATAAATTGGAAAAACAAAAAGCGGCCAATGTGGCCGCTTTTTGTTTTTCCACAAGCGTGCTTTTATTTTCGTTTATGGTAAAATAAATTTGATGCAATTCCAAATGCCTCAATTTGTTGAGCGGGAATCAAAGGTCATTGGGCCTTTTACTTTCAAACAATTTATCCCTATCGGCATAGCCGGGGTTATTCTGTTTATGATTTATTTTACCTCGCCAATGTCTATTTTCATTCCGCTTTGCGTCATCTTGGGCGTCCCGGCGCTGGCTTTTGCTTTTCTTAAAATACAAGGGCAAACTTTGCCCACGGTTATCAAAAACTTTTTTATTTACTCCGCTTCCCCGCGGATTTATTTATGGAAAAGAAAAACAATGGCTCCCCGATTAATTCACGGAGCGCCAAAAAGCGCGCTGAAAGGCCAGAAAGCGGATAAAACGCCTTCGCTTAAAATAACAGAACGGGGCCATTTACAAGACCTGTCAACGCAAGTGGAAACGAGAGTAAAGTAAATTAAAAATGAAAAGTGAAAAATGAAAAACGACAAAGAAAAATTTAAAAAGGAATTCGAGGCCAGAATTTACCGATTTATCCTGAATTTAGTGAAGTTTGTGGATAACCTGCCCGAAGATAGAAGCTCCCAGGTCTTTGCCAATCAAATGTTAAGAAGTGGCACAAGTATTGGCGCCAATTACATTGAAGCCCAAACGTCAAGTTCTAAGAAAGATTTCACTAATTTCTTTCACCATTCTTTAAAATCAGCTAACGAAACGAAATTTTGGCTGGCATTATGCCGCGACCTAAACAAAGGAGACAAGAGCCAAGCCGAATCTCTATTACAAGAGCTCACGGAAATAGCCAATATTTTGGGGGCAAGCTTGCTCACCCTCAAAGGCAAGAAGTGATTTTACATTTTAGATTGTGGTTTTTCATTTTTCATTTTTAATTTTACATTATGGTTGCTCCCGCTACTCAGCAATTATTTGAAATACACCAGATAAAGGAAGGAATTATTATCCTAAAAAACAAAACTCTCAGGGCTATTTTAATGGTCTCGTCTTTGAATTTCGCCTTGAAATCCGAGGAAGAACAAGACGCCATTCTTTATCAGTTCCAGCAGTTTCTCAATTCTCTGGATTTTTTCTGCCAAATCGTG
>CAYHTF010000066.1:0-2195 GCA_964359535.1 uncultured Candidatus Saccharibacteria bacterium
TTGCGAAATGCGCCGCCAAGAAAAATTTTGTTTGACTTCTTTTAAGTAATTGTGTAACATTTAGATAGTAGCAACTTATTGAACACTCTATCTTAATGTTAGTATTATACTAAAGTTATGTCAAATAATCAAAACCTATCAAAAAATGTAAAAAAAATGCGGGAAGCCAAAGGGCTTTCGCAAGAAAAATTGGCGAGATTGGCCGATGTCGCCAATAATACCCTGATTAAAATGGAAACAGGGGAAAATAAAAACCCAACGCTTGAAACCTTAAAAAAGGTCTCGAAAGCCCTTGAGGTTAGCGTTGATGATTTGATAAAATAATCATAAAATAAAACTATGCAAAAAATATTTTTCTCAATCCTTATATTATCCTTTTTAACTATTGGAGGCGGAGCCCTAGCCCAAGATAATAGTTTGCCCCCATCGGGTATTACCCCCGACAGCACTTTTTATTTTTTAAAAACATGGAAAGAATCCGTCCAAACATTTTTCACTTTCGGAGCGGAAAACAAGGCAAAACAATTTTTGCATCTTTCGGAAGTCAGATTGGCAGAATATCAAAAAATGATAGAGAAAGGGAAAACCGAGATCGCCGAAAAGACGCTTACGAAATATAAACAGCAACTCAATCATGCTTTAGAGAAAGCCGAGGAAGCGAAAGAGCAAGGGAAAAATGTGGAAAAACTGAAAGAAACAATCAGCGAGAAGATTCTAAAACACCAGGAAATATTGGAGAATGTTTTGGAAAAAGCCCCGGAACAAGCCAAACTTGGAATTGAAAATGCCATTGAAATTTCACAAAAGGGATTTGAAAAAGCTATCGAAGTAGTTTCTAAAGAAAATAAAGAACCGGAAAAAGTTTGCGCGCAGGTAATTACGCCGGCTATTGACCCTAAAACCAATATTTGCAAAGAATTTCCGACGCCCTGCGATGTGCCGCCGGGCTGGGGCGTAACCAATAGATGCCCAACTATTCCTACTTCATCGGCCCCATCAAAATCATCTGCTCCGGCAATTTCACCAACTCCATTAACTTCGCCCAAACCATCCACTTTATCCGAACCAATACCAAAAGAAATAAGATATTATACTTGTCCCGACGGCACAAAAGTTGAGTCAGGCAAGTGCTCTGCCGGAGGCGGATGTATTATTCAAATGACTCCTGAGTCCCAGTGTCCTGCCCCAACACCGCCAGTTCCCCAAGGAGGAGTATGCGCGACAGCAGGAGAAATAAAATATTATCAGTGTCCTAGTGCCAGTCAAGTAAGCCAAGTTCCCTGGTGTGCCTGCGGGGCGGCCAGTCCGCTTGCTGGAGCAAAAAATATATGGCGATGCCAGCGTCTTCCTGAACTTTCTTGCCCAAAACCAGCTCCAATCCCAACTCCAGTGCCCGAATTAGTTGCATGTTACCTTGATAATAAAACTTGTATTATTAAGGGTAAAGAAGACTGTCTGTCAAAGGGCGGTAGTCCAACTTCTGACAAGTCTTGTCCGCAGCCGACTTCTCCAGTTGAACCCCCAACCTACTCCAGTTGTACAAAAGGAGGAATGAAAAATTATGCGTGTTCCGATGGAACCGAGGTTAGATGGCAATGCCAATGTTTTAATTACACAAGGGTAACATCGGCCGATTATCACTATGATTGTGATTTGGAACCAATAAAGTATTGCCCCGCATCAACTGCTTCCGTTCCTTTAACTGTTGTTAAGATTAATGTTCGGACTCAAGCCGGAACAAATTATTCCCCGTCTATTTTTTGGACAACGAACATGCCGGCGCTTTCTTATATAGAACATGGGCCAACGACTTCTTATGGATTCAAAGATAACGGATCTCCAACCGCTTCTGATACGTTTGTGTTGTGGGGTTTAACGCAGAATGGGACATCTATTGCGGGCAAGTTACAGTCCGGCACTTTTTATCATTTCAGAATTGTCGCCGAAGACACTAATGGTAATAAGTTTGTTTCGCAGGATTATACTTTTACTACCACTATTGAGTAATTCCTTATGGTATAATAAAAACATATGAAAAACAAATTTGTATACGGTCTTTTAGCAGTTTTAATTATTGGTTTATTGCCAACAGCTTTTGTTTTTGCGGAAAATACGGAAAAAACGGAAAAGGCAGAAAAAAATACAACTGTTGTTGATTTGCAGGCGCTTATTAAACAATTACAGGATCAGATAAA
>CAYHTF010000067.1:0-2157 GCA_964359535.1 uncultured Candidatus Saccharibacteria bacterium
TCGGCTTTGCGCTTGAACATTGAGTCAGAGCCCGCGCCTTTGGACGATTTGAAAATGGAAATACAAAAATTGAACATTGAAAAAGAGGCCTTAAAAAAAGAAAACGACAAAAACAGCAAAAAACGGCTTTTGGTTTTGGACCGGACTTTGGCTGATTTGAACGAGCAAGCCAAGGCACTGGAAATGAAATGGAAAAACGAAAAGGATTTAATCACTAAAATCCGCGACCTTAAAAAAGAAATTGACACCTTGTCTTTTCAATCAGAAATCGCGCAAAGAGAAGCGGATTTGCAAAAAGTGGCCGAGATAAAATATGGCCGTATTCCGGATATACTCAAAGAAATTCGCGAAACCGAGAAAAAACTGATAGCGGTTCAGAAAAAAGGCCAGATTCTTAAGGAAGAAGTGGGCGAGGAAGATATCGCGGCTGTTGTTTCGCGCTGGACCGGCATACCGGTTATGCGCTTAATGGAAGAAGAGGCCAAAAAATTGAATGATATGGAGAAAACTTTGGCCGGCCGGGTTATCGGCCAGGAAGAAGCCATTATGGCCGTGACCAACGCCATTAGGCGCAACCGGGCGGGCGTGTCCGAAGAAAAGCGGCCAATGGGTTCGTTTATGTTTTTGGGGCCCACTGGCGTGGGCAAAACCGAAACAGCCCGGGCCCTGGCCGAATTTTTGTTTAATGATGAAAATGCTTTGGTGCGGCTGGATATGTCCGAGTATATGGAGCGGCACACGGTTTCCAAGATTATGGGTTCGCCGCCCGGCTATGTGGGCTATGAAGAAGGCGGGCAATTGACAGAAAAAATTAGGCGCCGGCCCTACAGCGTGATTTTGCTGGACGAAATCGAAAAAGCGCATCCGGAGGTTTTTAATATCTTACTGCAGATTTTGGAAGACGGCCGCTTAACCGACTCCAAAGGTCGGACAGTGTCGTTTAAGAATACTATTTTGATTATGACTTCCAATGTGGGCTCGGAGTATATTGCCGAAATGGGCAATCTGGGTTTTGTGGATAATAATGACCGTGGCAATTTAACGCCTCAGGCCTTGAGAGAAAAAGTGATGGACGCTTTGAAAAAAGCGTTTCGGCCCGAGTTTTTGAACCGCATTGACGAAATTGTTATTTTTAATTATCTGCGACAGGAAGAAATCAGGAAAATCGTGGATTTGGAGTTGCGGAAAGTTGAGGAGCGCTTGCGTTCGCAAGATATCAGTATTAAGGTTTTTGAAAAGGCCAAGCAGTTGCTGGCCGAAAAGGGCTTTGACCCGAATTTGGGCGCTAGGCCCCTAAAGAGGGTTATCCAACGGTTGGTGCTTGACCCGCTGGCTTTGAAAATTATTTCGGGCGAGATTAAGCCCGGCGATGACATTGTGGTTGATTTTGAAAACGACCGGCTTGTTTTGAGAAATACCAAGGCCGCCCCAAAGAGCAACCATAAAACAAACTAAACCCTATGCTTCTGAAACGAATCCTTACTATTGTCGGTCTTTTTGTTATTGGTGTAGTCGGCGGTATTTTCGCGGACCAGATTCTTTGGCCCTATTTTGTGGAAAAACCGCTTTTTTATCAGTACCGGCTGGAAAAAGCGCCGATTTATTTAACCGAAACAAAGCAAGTGACGATTGAGGAAAATACCGCCCTGTCCGACGCCCAAGAAAAAGCGGCCAAGGCAGTGGTTGGCGTTAAAACCAAAACCAAAACCGGAGTTGTTGTTGAGGGCTCCGGCCTTGTTTTAACTGCCGATGGCTTACTTATTACCACCGCCGACCTTGTGCCCAAAGGCAGCGATTTTTATTTTTTCGTGGATAACGAATGGCCTAAGTTTCAAGTGCTTAAAACCGACTTAAAGCAAAATTTGGCCTTGGTGAAAGTGGAAAAATCCAATCTATCCACTGTCGGTTTCGCTGATTTTGGAAAAATACGGCTGGGAGAACGGCTATTTTTGCTGGGTTTGGCGTTTGGCAAGGCGGGACAGGAAAAATTTTTTGACTCTCCCGCGGCTGTGATTGACGAAGGCATTGTCCGAGCGCTGGCCAATGATATTTTACAAACCGACATTTTTGAAAAAAAATCTCTGCAGGGCAGTCCGTTATTTAATGTCCGCGGCGAGTTTTTGGGCCTGGCCTCAATTGATGTTGAAGGCCGCGTGA
>CAYHTF010000068.1:0-1935 GCA_964359535.1 uncultured Candidatus Saccharibacteria bacterium
CGCTTTGCGCCGAGGCAACATCTTTCAATTTCGCTGAATGTAAAACTTGGCGGAGGGGGCGAGATTCGAACTCGCAAGTCCTTACGGACGCCGCTTTTCAAGAGCGGTGGAATAGCCGTTATCCGACCCCTCCAAAGAATCATCTAAATTCTACGAATTACTTTAAATCCATAATTCCCCACAAAATTAGACAGCCGTAAGTTTTATAGGGCGACCAGCGGCTGACTATTTTTTCAATCTGCGCTTTGCTTGGCTCTTTTTTGAATTTATAAACTTTCTTGATGGCTTTTCGCAAGCCCAAATCGCCGGGCGAAAATACATCTTCTCGGCCTATAGTGAACATTAAAAACATTTCCGCTGTCCAAAAACCGATGCCCTTAACTTTGGTTAATTTTTCAACTATCTGCTCGTTGCTCAATTTCCTGAAATTCTTAAAGTCCAAATCGCCACTGGCTACGGCTTCGGCTAAATTTCTGACATAGCGGGCTTTGGCATGCGAGATGCCGCTATTTCGCAATGTTTCGTGGGGAGTGGCCAAAACCGTTTCTGGACAAACAATGCCTTTGGGAAAAACATTTTTAAATCGGCCAAAGATAACCCGACCGGCTTTACTGGAAAGCTGTTGACACGCGATTTCTCTGCAAAGGCGAAAAAAATAGTTCTTGGGTAAATCGCTTTTCAAATCCTCAACCGGCCCGACTTGCTTTATATAGCTAAATAAAATCGGGTCTTTCTTTTTAAAATGCCTCGCTACTTTGCTATCCATAACTACCTCACAATGCCCATGGCCATATACCAGCCCTGTGGCTTTTGACAAAGCGGGCATTTTTCTGGCGCGGAAGTTCCTTTATGGACATAGCCGCAGTTTAAACACTTCCACTCAATTTCGATTTCTGATTCAAACATTTTTCCGCTTTCCAAAAGATTGGCCAAAATATTGTATCTTTCTTCGTGCTTTTCTTCCACCTCGCTGATTTCTTTGAATAAATCCGCGATTTCTGTTTCGCCCTCGTCTCGGGCAATTTGCTCAAAGCCCGGATACATCACGCCCCATTCATATTTCTCCCCTTCGGCCGCGGTTCGCAGATTAGTCAAGGTATCAGCTAATGGCTGAATATCATAAGTATTGGTCATTTCTGTTTTCTCCGGTATTTTTTCCAATTCCTCTTGGGCATGCGCCTTTTCATTGCCCACGGTCTCTTCAAAAACCTTGGCCACCCACATTAGGCCCTCTTTAACGGCTATCTCGGCATAATAAGTATATTTATTTCTCGCCATTGACTCGCCGGCGATTGCTTTTAACAAATTTTGATATGTGTTTTTCATATGTTTCTACTTTTTTAATTTTTCACTGTCGTTTTTCATTTTTAGTTTTCATGGTGCCCTCGGCAGGATTCGAACCGGCATCAATGGCTCCGCAAGCCACTACTCTATCCATTGAGCTACGAGGGCTCTCTAATGTCAGAATATCACGAGGTTATTGATTAAACAAGTTTCCAATGTTAAATTATAATTGAATGAATTATTGGAGGAGTCGAATAATGGCTATTTCAGCAGATTGCTAATCTGCGCCGCTTCGGCGGCCTGTGGGTTCGAGTCCCACCTCCTCCGCTTTCGCCACACTGAAGTGTGGCTACGGCGTGACGAAGTCCGCCGTGGACACGCAAAAGCGGGGCGGTTAAATAATTGTACTAATTAATAAATAACCAAATATTATGGAAAACAACACAACGCAAGCAGAGTCGTTTAAGGTGCCAGGGCGACAGGAAAAAGGCAATGATATATTAATAAAAATCAACGCCAAAACCGCTATTATTGTCGCGGTGGTCATCGCGGCGGTTATCGCGGTTGGCGCTTTGGCTTATATTGGCAAAGGCCTGGTTATCGCGGCCACGGTTGACGGCAGTCCGATAAGCCGGCTGGCTGTTATTCAAG
>CAYHTF010000069.1:0-1826 GCA_964359535.1 uncultured Candidatus Saccharibacteria bacterium
TCAAATTGCAACTTTAATTAATTCGTGTTATAATTTTGGGGTTATTACCCTATGGAAATTAGAAATATCGCCATTATCGCTCATGTTGACCATGGAAAAACCAGTTTAACCGACGCTTTAATGCGCCAGACGGGGTTTGCTTTGGAGGGGGCTACTATGGACTCAAACGCCTTAGAGCTTGAAAGGGGCATTACAATTTATTCCAAAAACGCTTCCATTTATTACAAAGACACAAAAATAAATATCGTTGACACTCCTGGGCATGCTGATTTTGGCTCGGAAGTGGAGCGAGTGCTTCGTTCCATTGATTCAGTACTTTTGGTGGTGGACGCCCAAGAAGGGCCAATGCCTCAAACCAAATTTGTTTTAAAAAAATCCTTGGAGCTGGGGTTAAAACCAATTTTAGTCATTAATAAAATTGATAAGCCAGCGGCCAGGCCCGATTGGGTACACGACAAGGTCTTTGAACTTTTCTATGACTTAGGAGCCACCGAAGAACAGCTTAACTTTACCTGCCTTTACGCCATAGCCAGAGAAGGCATTGCCAAACTTAATTTAACAGACGAATCAAACGATTTAACCCCGCTTTTGGATGTTATTTTGGAAAAAATACCCTCTTCTTCCAGCGATGAATTAAATGGCCAGCCCTTGAGAATACAGCCGTTCAATTTGGGCTACGACAACTTTATGGGCCGATTAGCCATTGGCCGAATTTACGAAGGCGTGGCCAAGACCGGCAGCAATGTTTTCGTCAAAACACCGTTGAGCGAAGCAAGACAAGGCAAAATAACCAAAATATTTTCATTCTCGGGCTTAAAAAGAGAGGAGGTAGCAGAAGCTATGGCCGGGGATATTGTAATGATTGCCGGCCTGCCCGATATTTATATCGGCGAAACAATTTGCGCCGACAAAGACCAGCCGGCTTTGCCGTCAATCAATATTGATAAGCCAACTATTTCTTTAAACTTTTTAGTCAACAGTTCTCCGTTCGCCGGACAGGACGGAAAATTTGTCACTACCCGGCAAATCAGAGAACGGCTGGAAAGGGAGCTTGAAGTTAATGTGGGCTTAAAAGTTGATTTTACCGAGATGGATTATTTTACGGTTTCGGGCCGCGGAGAACTGCACATTGCCATATTACTGGAAAATATGAGGCGCGAGGGCTATGAACTTCAAGTTTCACAGCCCAAAGCTATTATCAAAGAAGAAGATGGCGTAAAAATGGAGCCGTTTGAAGAAGCGATTATTGATGTGCCAAATGAATCCGCTGGCGTTGTTATTGAAAAACTTTCAAAAAGAAAAGGGTTAATGACAAGTATGGGCCCAGAACAAAACCACACAAGAATAACTTTTGAAATTCCAACCAGAGGATTATTGGGCTATCGGGGCGAATTTGTTATTGACACCCGGGGCGAGGGCATTCTTTGCAGCCAGTTTATCGGGTTTAGGCCTTTTGCGGGCGAAATCGAAAGACAAACCGTTGGCTCAATGACTTCAATGGCCGCCGGCAAGGCCCTGGGCTTTGCTTTGTGGAACTTACAGGAAAGAGGCGTTATATATATTGGCGCGGGAGAGCAAGTTTACGAAGGTATGATAATTGGCAACACGGCCAAAGGCAACGATATGGCCGTTAATCCAACCAAAGGCAAACAACTTAGTAATATGCGGGCCAGCGGCACCGACGAAGCCATTACGCTTATTCCCCCGTTTAATCTTTCTTTGGAGCGAGGTTTGGAAATAATAAAAGACGACGAGTATTTGGAAATCACTCCAAAAAATATCCGCCTCCGCAAAAAATTATTAACCGCTATCGACCGCGTCCGCGA
>CAYHTF010000070.1:0-1781 GCA_964359535.1 uncultured Candidatus Saccharibacteria bacterium
TCCGCGATTTCTCGGGCTAATTTGTCAAACTCTTTCATTAGTTCTTGAATTTTCTCGGTTTCGCCCTCAGATTCCGCTTGCTTCACAGCACGGGAAAGCTGATTTAACTCTCTTTTTGCCGCCAGGCACTTTATTTCAGCCAGGCAGTTTTTTATTTCCGGCTCAACATCTTCTTCTTTTAATTCTTCCAGCTCGGCTCTCAAAACCAGCCGGTTGATAAACTCGGCTAAATACTCGTCCACGGCCGGGAGCGGCTCAAGGCCGCCAGCGCCAACCTGTTGTTTTTGCCAATAAACAAACGCTTGGCAAGCAATGGGTGAAAACAAACCCTGGTCGTTGTCCGCGATTAAAGCCGTATTTTTGGGATTTTTGAAAAGCAACGAAAGCAACCGTTCTTCCAGCAAGTCCTTACGCGTGATTTTTTCGCCAGCCGCTCCCCTATCCGCTAAATGATTTTTCCCCGCAAAACTCTCGTCAGGCAATGGCGCCTCTCCGGCCTGGCTGATTTTTATTTTTGCCAGCTCTTCCCGAACATCATCTTCTTTAACGCCCAAAATTCTAGCCAATTCTTGTATCCAGTAAACCTGCTCGATTTTGTCCGGAATCCGTTTGATAACCGGCAAAAGAATTTTAGAAATTTCTTTTTTGCCCTCGGGCGTTTTGGAGTTATGCTTGGCCAAAGCAATCTCAAAATAAAACTGCATAATGGACTTGGCCTCGCTAACCTGCTTTGCCCATTGAATCGGGTCTTGCTTGACCATATCAGCCGGGTCAAGTCCGGGAGTCATTGTGATAACTTTGATATTAAAACCCTCGGCTTGCGCCAAATCAATACCCCGCTTGGTGGCGGAATTGCCGGCCAAGTCCATATCAAAAGCGATATAAAGATTATCAGTATAGCGTTTGAGTATTTTCAGTTGAAATGGCGTTAAGGCGGTGCCGCTGGTTGAAACCGCGTTTATAAAACCCGCCTGATGCAGCATTATAACATCCGTATAGCCCTCCACCAAAATCACGAAGTCATTTTTGCGGATTTCCAGTTTGGCTTTGTCCAAGCCGTAAAGCACTCGGCTTTTGTCGTATAAAAGCGTGGCCGGCGTGTTGACATATTTGGCCGCGTCTTCGTATTTGAAAACCCGGCCGCCAAAGCCAATGGCTTGGGAATTAGCGTCAAAAATCGGAAAAATAATTCGTCCCCGAAAGCGATCGTAGGAGCGGCCGCTGTCTTTTTTGACCGCCAAGCCGGCTTTTTCCACCTCCTCCCGTTTATAACTTTGGCCAACCAAAAAATCAGACAAACCTTGCCAAGTGTCCGGAGAGTAGCCAAGGTGAAAATCGGTTATGCTTTGCTCGGTAATGCCCCGTCCCAGCAAATACTCTTTGGCGCCCTGGCCGGTTTTGCTGGATAGCTGTCTTTCAAAAAAACGGCTAGCCAGGCCACAGATTTCCTGCAACCGAGCTCTTTCGGTTTTTGCCTGGACCGAAAACGAAGACCGAGCGATTTCAACGCCGGCTTTTTGCGCCAAGGTTCTTAAAGCATCGCCAAACTCCAAACCCTCGATTTTCATCACAAACTTGAAAATGTCGCCGCCGGTTCCGCAGCTCCCAAAACAATGCCAGAGCTGGCGGGTTGGCGAAACAAAAAACGAAGGCGTTTTTTCGGAATGAAACGGACAATTAGCCCGGTAATTAACGCCTGTTTTCTGCAATTTAATATAATTGCCCACCACCTCCACAATATCCAGCCGGTCTTTGATTTGCTGTATAGTTGAGTCCTCCAT
>CAYHTF010000071.1:0-1768 GCA_964359535.1 uncultured Candidatus Saccharibacteria bacterium
TTTTTGGCCGAAGATAAAATCACCAATACGAAACTGAGCCAGCTGAGAAAGCTGGCTCAAATTTTTTTATCACAAAAGAAAATTATTGACGGCCCGTGGCAAATTGATATTTTGGCGGTTGAGTATAATGACATCTGTGAAAAGCCCGATATCCGTCACTTGGACAATGTGGTTGAGGACACCTGTTAATTGTCTTTGGCGCGCCTCACTCTTTTTTCCAGTTCCTTTCTAGCGCGGTACTCGCTGACCGTTCTCTTTCTTTCGGCAGTCCATTTGTCAAAACCAAGAATCTTTGAACGAAAAATCCAAAGCAAGAGCAATGCCAAACCCGCGGGCAGAAGAATGGAATTGAGCAGTCCAGTAGTCGTACCAGTGCTTACCTTTGTAGCCATACTGGTATCTACTGTTGAAGTCGGAATAACGCTGGGCGCGATAACCGGCAAAGACGGACAGCCAGCTGTCACGAAACTGACCTCTTGGCCATAGCCCGGTCGGCCGCTGTTATTTTGAGCCACGGCCCGATAATAATAAGTGGCGCAGCTGTTCAGCCCGTTCATTGTTATGCCAAACGGCCCGATTTGATTGCTTTCTTTCGTTGGCGTCGTGATAGTATAATGCCCGGATTCTAAACCCATCTCAAACCAAAGGTTTAATTCTAAACAGCCCCCATCGTTGGTCACATCCCCTCTTAAAAACGCAGTATTGGCGCCCACATTGGAAGCCGGATAAGTAAGCACTGTGGCCCTTTGCACAAAAGCAAAAACGGCTACTGGCAAAACAGCGCCGAAAATAAAAATACCGATTAATGCTAAAAGCTTTTTATTCATAGTTTCACTCTATCGCCGCTTCAACGGCAATCCGGTAAAGGTCTTTGCCCGGCGGCCAGCAACTCAGTAATATTAACATCTTTTCATCATTTGTCAAGGATATAGGAACGACATCGCCCTTGTTTATGATAAATCGCTGTTTGACGCGATAGATATACTCCTGCCCGTTAAAATTAATCTTTATTTCATCGCCCGGCGCCAACTTATTCAAATCGCTAAAAATCCAGTCGTAGCTCGTCCGCGGCCAGAGCGCCGGGGCGCTATGCCCCAAAATAATTGAAGCGCCAGTTTGGCCAGGCAAGGCCGAACCCGGAAAATGAACCGAGCCGTAAGAAAGTAGTGTTTTGAAATCAGGATTTTGCGAGCCCGGAAAAACGATTGGGGCATAAACGCCAATTTTGGATATAGAGATAACGCCATTTTCTTGAGCGGAAACGGCCGCCTGCTTGGCGCTTGGCTGCCCGGAAGTTGTTTCGCCCGAAACCGGAAACGGTATTTGCGCTTGGTTGAGCGCCTTTTGCAGTTTTCTGGCTTCTTGAGCCGGGCTGGGCTTTATATTTAAAACATCTTTAATCTCGCCAAACAACACATTATAATTGGTGAACAAAACAATTCTCTGCCAATTGACAACCAAAAAAATCGCGACAAATAAAAGCAGGAAGGGCTTCCACCATTTTTTAATTATGTTTTTGGAAGACATAACGGTTGTGACTTTAGCGGCGAATAAGTTTTAAGTACACATCTTCGGGAATAGCCGTAGTGCCCTCGCCCTCCAATCGTTTCTTGCCTTTTTTCTGTTTTTGCAGAACTTTCTTTTTCCGCGTGTAATCTCCGCCGTAAAGCCCGGCGGTGACATCTTTTCTCATGGCTTTAATATCCTCTCGGGCAATAATCCGCCCCTCAACGCTGGCTTGCAAGGCCTGGCTGAAATTTTTTGGCGG
>CAYHTF010000072.1:0-1653 GCA_964359535.1 uncultured Candidatus Saccharibacteria bacterium
CTGGCTTTTTTTGGCTATTTTAAATCCGTTATACCGGCCGAGAAGGAACGCGCTTTTAATGGCAGTGGCCGTTTTTATCGGTTTTTTGATTTTAAGTTCTGTTTTTGGCGCCAATCCAGCCAAGAGTTTCTGGTCTAATTTTGAGAGAATGGCTGGGCTTTTAACTATGCTTCATCTCTCCGCGTTTTTTCTTGTTTTGGCCAGTTCCTTCAAAGAAAAATCAGATTGGCAAAAGATTTTCTCTATTTCTCTGTTAACGGCCTCTATTGTCGCTTTACTAGCCATTTTGCCAAAATTGGGCTTGCTTGATTTGTTTAAGTCATTGCCCGCCAAAGACGGCGCCACCTTGGGCAACACTTCTTTTTTGGCTACTTATTTATTGCTTAATGCTTTTTTGGCGATTTATTTACTTTTTGTTGCCAGGGGGCGATTCAAGATATTCGGCGCTATGTGTTTTGTTCTGATTGTTTTGGGCTTAATCAGCAGTACCGGATACGCGGCCATATTTTCTTTTTTGCTCGGCCTTTTTTTACTCTTTTGTTTTTGGCTGATTTTCAAAACCGGACCAGCCGGCCGCTTATTGGGCGTTGTTTGTTTGGGGGGTTTGATTATTTTTGGTTTGGCTGTTTTGGCTCTTTCTCTTCAAACGGGAAGTTCGTTAAATCAAACGCTCATTGAACATTTTTCAAAGTCGCGGCTGATTGTTTGGGACGCGGCCTGGCAGGGCTTCAAAGAAAGCCCATTACTTGGCTGGGGCCCGGAAAATTTTAATCTGGCTTTTTACAAGTATTTTGACCCTTGCCTTTTTACGCCAACTTGCTCTCCGAACGGCGAGATTTGGTTTGACAGAGCGCACAGCGTTTTGTTTGACGGTTTGGCTCAAACAGGACTGCTTGGCGTTTTAAGTTATCTGGCAATTTTTGGCTCTGCTTTTTATTGTTTGTGGCAGGGCTGGCGAAAAAAACGGTTTGTTTTTTGGACAGCGGCCATTTTCTCGGCTGGTCTTATCGCTTATTTTGTCCAAAATCTCACAGTTTTTGATATGATAAGCTCTTATATGCTTTTCTTTCTTTTTCTTGGATTTATTGCCAGCGGTTATAACGGAGGGCAGGAAAACGCGTCCGGCCGAGGCGGTTTTAAATTGAAAGATCCAAAGAAAAAATTATTAGCTCTTTCTCTTGCCGCGGCTGGTCTGGTTTTGTCCTTTTTCTTTTTTACTGTTCAGCCATTCCGAGCCGATTCTTATATGATGGCCGCTTTAAATAATCCGAATATGAGTGAGCGAATAACGCTTTTTAAAAAATCATTATCCGCTTCGCCTTTGGGTCAAGAGCAGACCCGCGATTTTTTCAGCCAATCGCTGGGAGCTAATAGTCAAGATAAAATAGCGTTTGATTTTGTGGCCGGAGAATTGGAAAAAACTGTCAAACAGTCGCCCCTTGATTTCCGTTCTCAATTGAGATTGGGCGAGTTTTACAATTCTTACGGCCGAATAGACAGCGCCAAGTTTAATCAGGCCAAAACGGTCTTGGACAAAGCCGTAGCGCTGAGCCCGACCAACCAGTATGGTTATTGGGCGCTATCAGGCGCAGAAATGGCCTTGGGTAATTCTCAGAGAGCCATAGCGCTTTTAGAAAAAGCGGTGGCGCTTGA
>CAYHTF010000073.1:0-1556 GCA_964359535.1 uncultured Candidatus Saccharibacteria bacterium
GAGCAGCTGCCTTTTTACGGCGTGGCTGATGTGGAAAAAATCGCCAACCGGCTTTTCAAGCTCAAAAAAGTCATTGAGAAGCCGGCCTTAAACGAGGCGCCGTCTGATTTGGCGGTGGTGGGCAAATATATTTTAACACCCGAGGTCTTCGCTTACTTAAAAAAGGCCAAACCGTCTTCGCGGGGCGAAATTATTTTGGCTGATGTTTTGGATAAAATGCTCATTGAGGGCAAGCTGATTTACGGCTACGAGTTCAAAGGCAAGTGGCTGGAATGCGGTAACAAAGCCGCTTGGCTGAAATCCAGTTTTTATTTGGCTAGAAAACACCCGGAGTTCGGCCCGGGACTAAAAGATATCTAACTATGCTATACGATTTAATCATCATCGGCGGGGGGCCGGCTGGTATGGCCGCTGGCATATACGGCGCGCGCCAGAAATTAAAGGTATTGCTAATCACCAAGGAGTTCGGCGGCCAGGTGGTCAAAAAAGCAATGGCCATTGAAAATTATCCGGGCATAGAAACCGCCACCGGAGAGGAGTTGATGGCCAAATTCAAAAACCATCTCAAACATTTCGCGGTTGAAACGGTAGAAGACGAAATACTAAAAATAGAAAAACAGGGCGATGGTTTTTTAATTGCCGGAAAATCCGGCGCGAAATGGCAAAGCAAAACAGTGCTTATTGCTTCGGGGGCGGACCCGCGGCTATTGAAAGTGCCGGGCGAGAATAAATTTTTGGGCAAGGGTGTTGGTTATTGCGTCACTTGCGACGGCCCGCTTTTCAAGGACAAAATAGTGGCGGTGGTTGGCGGGGGCAATAGCGCTTTTGAAGCCGCTTTGTTTTTGGCTGGGTTTGCCAAAAAAGTTTATTTGCTTGAGCCCAAAGAGGTCTCAGCGGATAAGATAAATCAGGACAGAGTAATCAAAAACTCTATAATTGAAAATTTGCCATTAACGGTGGCGCGGGAAATAAAAGGCGATGACTTTGTTCGGGCGCTGACAATTGAAAACTTGGCAACCTCTCAAAAACAGGATTTAGCGGTGGAAGGGGTTTTTATTGAAATTGGCTATAGTCCGGCTGTGATTTTTGTTGAAAATCTGGTTGAGTTCAGCGAAAAAGGCGAAATTAAAATTGACCAGCAGACCGGCGCGACTATAACCGCCGGCCTTTTCGCGGCCGGAGACGCGACCGACACGAAAGTTAAGCAAGTGGTCGTGGCCGCGGCTGGCGGAGCCAAAGCCGCTTTGGCCGCGTCCCAATACATTCGGGAAACAATTTGATTCGCGAAGCGGTTTTTGGGCATCGTCAACCGAAGCTGGTTGACTTTTGTTTTGCGAACTGGTAATAATTAAGTGTAAAACAGTTAATTTATGGCCACACAGGCGCAGATAGCCAAGTCAAAAAGAAAACCAAAATTTAAATGCCGGGTGGTTCGGCGCTGTTTCCGTTGCGGCCGCAAAAAGGCCTATATCAGGGATTTTGGTTTGTGCCGGATATGTTTTAGGGAAATGGCCAATAAAGGGGAGATACCGGGGATAACGAAGTCATCGTGGTAA